>NZ_JBWKXT010000005.1:0-50091 GCF_059423245.1 Pseudomonas sp. GW460-LB5 | reverse complement strand
GCTGAACATCGCGACACAGGGCCGCTCCTTCAGGTGGCCGTGACCCCGTGTGAGAGCAGGCCGAGAAGGAGATGGCCGTGTTCCTGAAGAAACTCTACAAGGCCTGAGATTGCCGGGGCTGCTTTGCAGCCCATTCGCGGGGCAAGCCCGCTCCCACAGAGATAGCGTGACCTTGTGGGCTGTGCTGAACATCGCGACACAGGGCCGCTCCTTCAGGTGGCCGTGACCCCGTGTGAGAGCAGGCCGAGAAGGAGATGGCCGTGTTCCTGAAGAAACTCTACAAGGCCTGAGATTGCCGGGGCTGCTTTGCAGCCCATTCGCGGGGCAAGCCCGCTCCCACAGAGATAGCGTGACCTTGTGGGCTGTGCTGAACATCGCGACACAAGCCCGCTCCTTCAGGTGACCGCGATCCCATGTGGGAGCGGGCTTGTCCCGCGAAAGGGGCGCAAAGCGCCCCCAGAAATCTCAGTACCAGCGCGGCTCGCCAGCCGGGCGCTTCTTGAAGCGTTTCATGCTCCACATGTACTGGCTGGGGTACTCGCGCACATAGCGCTCGACCACCTTGCTCATCGCCGCCGCCGATTCGGTCACATCGGTGCTGTACATCGCTTCCGGCGCTGCCTCCAGAATCACCCGAAAGCCCGAACCATCCGGCAGCCGCAGCGCATGCAGGAACACACCCACCGCCTTGCCACCCGCCAACATGTTCGGCACGAACTTGCTGGTCAGCGCCTGGGTGCCCAGGAACGGCACAAACACCCCTGCCGATTCGGCCGGCTCCGGGTCGGCAGGAATACCCACCTGGCCACCGCGGCGCACTTCCTTGATCACGCTGAGAATGCCTTCCTTGGTCGAAGGCGCCACGCGGTTGCCCATCTGCACACGCTGCTCGCGCAACAGGTCATCCACCGCTTTGAGCTTCGGCGGGCGATAGAAGATGATCGGTTTGCACTGGTTACAGTAAAAGTGGTTCAGTACTTCCCAGTTGCCCAGGTGGCTGGTGATCCCCACCACGCCCTTGCCCGAGGCCAGAGCCTGCTCAAGCACTTCCAGGCCGTGCACTTCCTTGACCAGCTCCAGCGAACGCTGCGGCGGCCAGATCCAGGCACAGGCACTTTCGACAAAGGATTTGCCAATATCCCGCAGCGCCTGGCCAACCAGCTGCTCACGGGCAACCGGGTCCATCTCCGGAAAACACTTGGCCAGGTTGATCCGCACCACGTTGCGCGAACCATTGGGCACTTTCCACATCAGCCAACCGATACCCGCGCCGACGCGCTGTACAGCGCCCCAGGGCAGCTTGGCAAACAGGCGCAGCACCCCGACCATCAGGGCGCCCTTGAACTTTTCCACAGGCGAATTCCTTATTTCAGCAAGGCGCGCATTGTAACCCCTCAGCGCAACAAGGCGGCGTAGCGATCGCAATCGGTGGTGTGGTCCATGACCATGCCGGTGGCCTGCATGAAGGCGTAGCAGATGGTCGGGCCGACAAAGGTGAAGCCGGCTTTCTGCAGGGCCTTGCTCATGGCCTTGGCTTCGTCGGTAACAGCCGGCACGTCGCCGCGCCCGTTGAAGTGGTTGATCTTCGGCTCGCCACCAACGAACGACCACAGCCATTCGGCCGGGTTATCCACAGCCCGCCAGGCCTGGGCATTGCGCCGTGCAGCCTTGAGCTTGAGGCGGTTGCGGATGATACCCGCATCCTGCATCAGTTCTTCGATACGCTCGTCGCTCATGGCGGCCAGCTTTTCCGGGTCGAAGCCGTACAGCACCTCGCGATAACGCCCGCGTTTGCGCAAAACGGTTATCCACGAAAGCCCGGCCTGGAACCCTTCGAGCAAAAGCATCTCGAAGAGCAACGCCGGGTCACGCTGTGGCGTTCCCCATTCCTGGTCATGGTAGGCCTGGTACAACGGATCGTCGGTACACCAAAAGCAGCGTGGCATAAGGCTCCAATGAGTAGAGGGCGAGGCGAATCAGGTTATACTCCCGCTCTTTACATCCGCATCCCCAGATACAGGTGAATTTCGTGAGCCAGCCTACGCCAGCCGTGCGTACCTTCCAAGACCTGATCCTCGCCCTGCAGAACTACTGGGCAGCTCAAGGTTGTGTGGTGCTTCAGCCCTACGATATGGAAGTAGGCGCCGGCACTTTCCATACCGCCACGTTCCTGCGCGCCGTCGGCCCAGAAACCTGGAACGCCGCCTACGTGCAGCCTAGCCGTCGCCCTGCCGACGGGCGGTATGGCGAAAACCCAAACCGCCTGCAGCACTACTACCAGTTCCAGGTCGTGCTCAAGCCCAACCCGGCCAACTTCCAGGAGCTGTACCTCGGCTCGCTGAAAGCCATCGGCCTGGATCCGCTGGTGCACGACATCCGCTTCGTCGAAGACAACTGGGAATCGCCGACCCTCGGCGCCTGGGGTCTGGGCTGGGAAATCTGGCTCAACGGGATGGAAGTCACCCAGTTCACCTACTTCCAGCAGGTAGGCGGTATCGAGTGCTACCCGGTCACCGGTGAAATCACCTACGGCCTGGAGCGCCTGGCCATGTACATCCAGGGCGTCGACTCGGTGTACGACCTGGTGTGGGCCGACGGCCCGTTTGGCAAAGTCACCTATGGCGACGTGTTCCACCAGAATGAGGTGGAGCAGTCGACCTACAACTTCGAGCACGCCAATGTCGACAAGCTGTTCGAACTGTTCGACTTCTACGAAAGCGAAGCCAACCGCCTGATCAAGCTGGATCTGCCGTTGCCGACCTATGAAATGGTCCTGAAGGCCTCGCACACCTTCAACCTGCTGGACGCCCGCCGCGCCATCTCGGTAACCGAGCGCCAGCGTTACATCTTGCGTGTACGTACCCTGGCCCGGGACGTGGCGCAAAGCTATCTGCAAGCCCGCGCACGCCTGGGCTTCCCGATGGCCACCCCTGAATTGCGTGACGAAGTGTTGGCTAAGCTGGAGGCTGCACAATGAGTGCTCAAGATTTCCTGGTAGAACTGGGCACCGAAGAGCTGCCACCCAAGGCCCTCGCCACCCTCGGCGACGCCTTCCTGGCCGGCATCGAGAAAGGCCTGCAGGCCGCTGGCCTGAACTACACCGGCAAGCAGGTGTACGCCGCGCCGCGCCGCCTGGCCGTGCTGATCCGCCAGCTGGACGTGCAGCAGCCTGACCGCAGCATCAATATCGACGGCCCGCCCCTGCAGGCTGCTTTCAAAGACGGCGAGCCGACCCAGGCTGCTCTTGGCTTTGCCAAGAAATGCGGTGTAGATCTGTCGGAAATCGACCAGAGCGGCGCCAAGCTGCGCTTCTCCCAGCATATCCCAGGCAAGGCCACCGCCGGCTTGCTGCCAACCATCGTCGAAGATTCGCTCAACGACCTGCCGATTCCCAAGCGCATGCGCTGGGCGGCCAGCCGTGAAGAGTTCGTACGCCCGACGCAATGGCTGGTGATGCTGCTGGGCGACCAGGTGGTCGACTGCACCATCCTGTCGCAGAAAGCCGGCCGTGAATCCCGTGGCCACCGCTTCCACCACCCGGAAAACGTCGTCATCACCACCCCGGCCAACTACGTCGAAGACCTGCGCAAAGCCTACGTGCTGGCCGACTTCGCCGAGCGCCGCGAGCTGATCAGCAAGCGTACCGCCGAGCTGGCCATGCAGCAGGAAGGCACCGCCATCGTGCCGCCTGCGCTGCTGGACGAAGTGACTGCCCTGGTCGAGTGGCCAGTGCCGCTGGTGTGCTCGTTCGAGGAGCGTTTCCTTGAAGTGCCACAGGAAGCCCTGATCACCACCATGCAGGACAACCAGAAGTACTTCTGCCTGCTGGACAGCGAAGGCAAGCTGCTGCCGCGCTTCATCACCGTGGCCAACGTCGAGAGCCGCGACCCGAAGCAGATCGTGCAAGGCAACGAGAAGGTCGTGCGCCCACGCCTGACCGACGCCGAGTTCTTCTTCAAGCAGGACAAGAAGCAGCCGCTGGAAACCTTCAACGAGCGCCTGAAAAACGTGGTGTTCCAGGCGCAGCTGGGCACTGTGTACGACAAGGCCGAGCGTGTTTCCAAACTGGCTGCGTTCATTGCCCCGCTGATCGGCGGCGACGCCCAGCGCGCCGGCCGTGCCGGCCTGCTGTCCAAGTGCGACCTGGCCACCGAGATGGTCGGCGAGTTCCCCGAAATGCAGGGTGTTGCCGGTTACTACTACGCGCTCAACGACGGTGAGCCGCAGGACGTCGCCCTGGCTTTGAACGAGCAGTACATGCCGCGCGGTGCTGGCGCCGAGCTGCCGCAGACCCTCACCGGTGCTGCCGTGGCCATCGCCGACAAACTCGACACCCTGGTTGGCATCTTCGGCATCGGCATGCTGCCTACCGGGAGCAAGGACCCGTACGCCCTGCGCCGTGCTGCCTTGGGCGTGCTGCGCATTCTGATCGAGAAGCAGCTCGACCTGAACCTGACCGGTGCGGTCGAGTTCGCAGTCAAGCAGTTCGGCGCCAAGGTCAAGGCCGCTGGCCTGGCCGAACAGGTACTGGAATTCATCTTCGACCGCCTGCGTGCGCGTTACGAAGACGAAGGCATCGACGTGGCCACCTACCTGTCGGTGCGTGCCCTGCAGCCAGGCTCGGCCCTGGACTTCGACCAGCGTGTGCAAGCTGTGCAGGCCTTCCGCAAGCTGCCGGAAGCCGAAGCCCTGGCCGCGGTGAACAAGCGTGTATCGAACTTGCTGAGCAAGGCCGAAGGCGCCATCGCCGAACAGGTCGAACCAAAGTACTTCGACAACGCCAACGAGTTCTCCCTGTACTCGGCCATCCAGCAGGCCGACCAGGCCGTGCAGCCGATGGCTGCTGCACGCCAGTACAGTGAATCGCTGGCCCGCCTGGCGGCCCTGCGTGACCCGGTCGACGCCTTCTTCGAAGCGGTGATGGTCAACGCTGAAGATGCCAAGGTACGCGCCAACCGTTATGCCCTGCTCAGCCGCCTGCGCGGCCTGTTCCTGGGCGTGGCCGATATTTCGCTGCTGGGGTAAGCCTTGAAACTGCTGATTCTCGACCGTGACGGGGTCATCAACCATGACTCCGACGCCTACATCAAGACGCTGGAAGAATGGGTGCCGATCCCTGGCTCGGTCGAGGCCATCGCGCAGTTGAGCAAAGCCGGCTGGACGGTGGCCGTGGCCACCAACCAGTCCGGCATTGCCCGTGGCTACTACACACTGGCAACCCTGGAAGCCATGCACGCACGCCTGCGCGAGCTGGTGGCGGAGCAGGGGGGCGAGGTGGGCCATATCGTGTATTGCCCGCACGGGCCGGACGATGGCTGCGATTGCCGCAAGCCAAAGCCTGGCATGCTGGTGGCGATTGCCGAGCATTACCGGGTCGCCCTGCAAGGCGTCTGGTTCGTCGGCGACAGCAAAGGTGACCTGGAGGCCGCCCTGGCCGTCGGTGCACAACCCGTGTTGGTAAAAACTGGCAAGGGCGAGCGGACCCTGGAAAAAAGTGTCCCTGAAACTACACTGATTTTCGACGATCTGGCAGCTATCGCCAGAGAACTAATTTAAACAGTGCGCCTCGGGCGCATTTTTCTCAGGCGGGCATGCCCCGCAATGGTACAAGCCACTATGTCGATCCTGCAGGCGATCAGAATCTTTCTTTTTTACCTGCTGCTGGGCACCAGTTCACTGCTGTGGTGCTCGCTGAGCTTCTTCATCGCGCCGTTCCTGTCGTTCCCCAAGCGCTACAGGTTCATCAACGTGTATTGGTGTCGCTGCGCGCTGTTCCTGGTGCGCACCATTCTCGGCATCGACTACAAGGTCACCGGCGCCGAAAACGTGCCGAAAGAGCCCTGTGTGATCCTGTCCAACCACCAAAGCACTTGGGAAACCTTCTTCCTTTCCCAGTACTTTTCGCCGCTGAGCCAAGTGCTCAAGCGCGAGCTGCTGTACGTGCCGTTTTTCGGCTGGGCCATGGCCATGCTGCGGCCGATCGCGATCAACCGCGACAACCCAAAGGAAGCGTTGCGCCAGGTGGCGAGCAAAGGCGACGAGCTGCTCAAGCAGAAGACTTGGGTGCTGATCTTCCCGGAAGGCACCCGCGTGCCCTTCGGCACCGTGGGCAAGTTCTCCCGCGGCGGTACTGCGCTGGCCGTGAATGCCGGGCTGCCGGTGCTGCCGATTGCCCACAATGCCGGCAAGTTCTGGCCGAAGACAGGTTGGGGCAAGCGTGCCGGTACCATCGAAGTGGTGATTGGCGAGCCGATGTACGCCAATGGCACCGGGCCACGTGCCATCGCCGAACTCAATGACCGCGCAGCGGCGTGGAACGAAGCGACTCAACGGGCCTTGGGTTCGCTGCCGCCAGCTGATGAAAAACCCCAACAGCAGATGGCCTGATCATCTGTGGATAACTTGTGAGCAGTTTTTCGATCAAATGCTTGAAATGATCGCTAAGTACTTGAATTAGAAGTTTATTTCTACTTATGAATTTTTTCTGAAAAGCGTGCATAAGTTTTTCCGCGGCATAAAAAAACCGGCTTTTACAGCCGGTTTTTTTATGCCGGATGAACAGGGTCAGACCTTGTCGAGATCCACATCCTTGGTTTCTTTAAGGCAGAAAATCCCCACCACCAGGCTGATCCCGGTCACCAGCACCGGGTACCACAATCCGTAGAAGATATCCCCGGTATACACCACCAGCGCGAACGATACCGTTGGCAGGAAACCGCCGAACCAGCCATTACCAATATGGTAGGGCAGGGACATTGAGGTGTAGCGGATACGGGTCGGGAACAGCTCGACCATTACCGCTGCCAGCGGGCCATAGGTCATGGTCGCGATCAGGATCATCGCCACGATCAGCACCACCACCATTACCTGGTTGACCTGCCCTGGGTCGGCCTTGGCCGGGTAGCCCGCCTGCTCCACTGCGCTGCGCATGGCCGCTTCGTCGTAGCCATTGATGGTCTTTTCACCAATATTGACTACCACATCGCTGCCGGCCACGTTCACTGAGCTATACGGCAGGCCCTGCTTCACCAGGAATGTCTTGACCTTGTCGCACGGGCTGTCAAAACGAGCCTTGCCCACCGGGTCGAACTGGAAGGTGCAATTTTGTGGGTCGGCCGTAACCACGATAGGCGCCTGCCGGCTGGCTGCGTCGATCTGAGGGTTGGCGTAATGGCTTAGCGCCTTGAACAGCGGGAAGTACAGCACCGTGGCCAACAGCAGGCCGAGCATCAGGATCGGCTTGCGGCCAATACGGTCCGACAGCCAACCGAAAAACACGAAGAACGGCGCACCGATCACCACACTGATGATCAGCAGCGTGTTGGCCTGGGCAGGGTCCATCTTCAGCATTTGGGTCATGAAGAACAACACATAGAACTGCGCCGTATAGAAGGTCACGGCTTGCCCGGCGTTGATGCTGAACAAGGCGGTCAGCACCACTTTCAGGTTAGGCCAAGAGGTGAACGACTCACGAATAGGCGACTTGCTGACCTTGCCCTGGGCCTTCATTTTCACGAAGGCCGGCGACTCGTGCATGCTCATGCGGATCCAGGTGGAGATGGCCAGCAGCACGATCGACAACAGGAACGGCAGGCGCCAGCCCCAGGTTTCGAACTGGTCGCCACTGATGTAGCGGCTGCCCAGCACCACCAGCAGCGACAACAACAGGCCAAGGGTGGCCGTAGACTGGATGAAACCGGTGTAAAAGCCCCGTTTGCCATGGGGCGCATGCTCGGCCACATAGGTGGCAGCACCGCCGTACTCCCCCCCCAGCGCCAGCCCTTGGAGCATGCGCAGGATCACCAGGATGATCGGTGCGGCAATGCCGATACTGGCATAAGTGGGCAGCAACCCCACGGCGAAGGTGGACAAACCCATCAGCACGATGGTGACCAGGAAGGTGTACTTGCGCCCGATCATGTCGCCCAGGCGGCCGAACACCAATGCACCGAACGGCCGCACCAGAAAGCCGGCGGCGAAGGCCATGAGGGCGAAGATGAATGCGGTGGTGTCGTTCACCCCAGCAAAGAACTGCTTGCTGATGACCGCTGCCAGCGCACCATAGAGAAAAAAGTCATACCACTCGAAAACCGTCCCGAGGGATGACGCGAAAATGATCTTGCGTTCTTCACGGCGGCTGGAGCTGCTGGCCGCCGCACCCTGTTCCTGGATGTAATCCGACATCGTTGCTGTCCTCGGCCCGCAGGCCACAGTGATTATTCTTTTTGTTCCACTGTCGGCGGCTTCTGACCGCGAGCCACCGGTGTTGCACGCACCCGGGTCAGGGGGTCGGTATCGCGTCTTCGTTCATGTAGGTCTGGGTAGCAGCTCCTTTGAGGATCAGTTGCGCCGCCTTCTCGGCGATCATCAGGGTCGGTGAACAGGTATTACCGGAGGTGATCTGCGGCATGATCGAGGCATCGGCCACACGCAAACCGGGGATGCCGTGCACGCGCAACTGGTTATCCACAACGTCCAGGGCACCGCTGCCCATACGGCAGGTACCGACCGGGTGGAAGATGGTGGTGCCAATTTTGCCGGCTGCCTCAAACAGCTCTTGCTCGGTTTGCAGGGCTGGGCCTGGCAGGTATTCCTTGGGGTCGAACGCTGCAAGGGCAGGGGCCTGCACGATGCGCCGGGTGAGGCGGATGGCATCGGCGGCCACGCGCAGGTCCTGTGGCTCGCTGAGGTAGTTGGGGTCGATCAGCGGCGTGCTGTTCATGTCGGTGCTGCTGATATCGATACGCCCGCGGCTTACCGGGCGCACGTTGCACACCGATGCGGTAAAGGCCGGGAACGAATGCAGCGGCTCACCGAAGCGCTCCAGTGAAAGCGGCTGAACGTGATACTGCAGGTTGGCGGTGGCCTGGTCCGGGCTCGAGCGCACGAACGCGCCCAGCTGGCTCGGCGCCATCGCCAGTGGGCCGCTGCGGTCATAAAGGTAGCGCAGGCCCATGCCCATCTTGCCCCAGAGGCTATTGGCCATCTGGTTCAAGGTGCGGGTATTGCGGATCTGGTAGATCAGGCGCAGTTGCAGGTGGTCCTGAAGGTTGCCCCCCACGCCCGGCATATCGTGGCGTACACCAATGCCCAGGCTTTCCAGCAGCTGGCGCGGGCCGATGCCGGAGCGTTGCAGAATACCGGGTGAACCAACAGCGCCGGCGCAGAGGATGATTTCGCGACGCGACGCAAACTCGTGCCAGGCGCCTTGCCAAAATGCTTTCACGGCCCGCGCCCGGGTGTTGTTGAGCAGTACCTGGTCAACCTGAACGCCGGTCAGCACAGTGAGGTTGGCGCGGTCCTTTATCGGCCTCAGGAAAGCTTTGGAGGCGTTCCAGCGTACGCCGCTGCGCTGGTTGACCTGAAAGTATCCACAGCCCTGGTTGTCGCCGGTGTTGAAGTCGTCGACCTTGCCGATGCCGCTTTGCTCGGCGGCATCACGGAAAGCATCGAGGATTGGCCAGCTGTAGCGCTGGCGCTCGACCCGCCATTCGCCGTCACCGCCGTGGTGCTCACTGGCGCCGGCGAAGTGGTTTTCGCTGGCCTTGAACAGCGGCAGCACGTCCTTCCAGGCCCAGCCGTCATTGCCTTGCTCGGCCCAGCGGTCATAGTCCGCCGCCTGGCCACGCATGTAGATCATGCCGTTGATTGAAGAACAGCCACCGAGCACCTTGCCGCGTGGGTAGCCCAGTGCGCGCCCCCCCAGGCCTGGCTGCGCCTCGGTCTTGAAGCACCAGTCAGTGCGCGGGTTGCCGATGCAATAGAGATAGCCGACGGGGATGTGAATCCAGGGATAGTTGTCGCGGCCACCTGCTTCCAGCAGCAAAACGCGGCAGGATGGGTCGGCGGACAAACGGTTGGCCAGAAGGCAACCGGCGGGACCGGCCCCTACGACCACGTAGTCGAAGACAGAATCGGCTGATGGCATGTGCAACCTCGCGCCCGTTTTTTATTCTTGTCCCGATCCATCTTAGTGCGTAATTTCGTGAGTGAAACACGAGATTTCGCGCAGCCGTTGTGCGTTTTAGCACAGGGGTAAGCCTATACCGGCCTCTTCGCGGGTAAACCCGCTCCCACAGGTTCGACGCTGCTTCTGAAGGCGGCGCGGTCCCTGTGAGAGCGGGTTTACCCGCGAAAGGGCCGGACGAACAGCCACAAGGATCAGCATGTTCGACTGGAACGATCTGCGGTTTTTCCTCGAGTTGCAGCGCAGCGGCCGCCTGCTTACCGCCGCCAAGCGCCTCAACACAACCCACAGCACGGTGGCCCGGCATATCGAGAGCATCGAGCAAAGCCTGGGCACCGCGCTGTTTGTACAACATGCCCAGGGCTACGAGCTGACCCCCTCGGGCCAAGCCCTGCTCAAGCATGCCGAGGCCATGGAGAACGTCGCGCTGTTGGCGCAGGAAGAAATCACCCAGGCCATCACCCCGTTGGGCAAAATTCGCCTGGGGGTGACCGAAGGCATCGGCATCATGTTCTTCACACCACGCATGAACGCGTTGTTCGAGCGCTACCCGGGCCTGGAGGTGGAACTGGTGGCGGTGCCGCGCTTTGTCAGCATCCTCAACCGCGAAGCGGAGATCAGCATTCACCTGGAACGCCCCAACGCCGACCTGCTGATAACCCGCAAGCTCACCGACTACCGCCTGGCGCTGTACGCCAGCCAGGACTACCTGGACCGGGCACCGCCGTTGCGCAACCGTGAGGACCTGGCCCGGCACAACTGGATCGGCTACGTCGACGACCTGCTGTTCAGCCAGGAACTGCTGTTTCTCAACAGTTTCTGCCGGGCACCGACCGTGGTGTTTCGCAGCACCAGCGTCATTGCCCAACAGGCTGCCGCCCGCGCCGGGCTGGGCATCGCCGTACTGCCCAACTACATGGCTCACGACGACCCGACGCTGGTGCGCGTACTGCCTGGCGAAACCATCCAGCGCAGCTACTGGATCTGCACCCGCCGCGAGCTGCACAAGTCAGTGCGCCTGCGGGTGGTGTGGGACTACCTGCTGGCGCTGTGCGCCGCAGAACAGGACGCGCTGCTAGCCCAATAGTGCCTTGCCAGCCAGCAGCAATGCCGCCGTCCAACCGGCCACCGCAAACATCTGCTGCAAACGCGGCCCGGCCAGCCTGGCCGCCAATGGCCGCGCCAGCAGCAGGCCGAGCACCGCGCCTGATGCAAACGGGGCTCCAACCTGCCAATGCATCACACCCGCCAGGCTGGCGCTGACCACACTGCCGGTGGACACCAGTGCGATCACCGCCAGCGAGGTGGACACGATGCTGGCCATGCGCAGGTTGGTATAGCGGTTCAGGGCCGGGATGATGACGAAACCACCGCCAACCCCCAGCAGACCAGACAGCAACCCAGACAAGGCACCGGTAAATGCCAGGGCACGCGCGCATGGCAGGGTCCAGCGCAAGCGACCTTGCAACGGGTTCAGCACACAGGGTTCGATATAGCGATGGGCGTCATTGGCTTCACCGCGCAGGTCTTTGGCCGCCTTGCGCCAGATACGCAGGCAGGCGTACACCAGCACCCCGGCAAACACCAACTGCAAAGGTGTATTCGGCAAGCGGTGCGCCAGCATCAGCCCGAACGGCGCCGCTGCTACGCCGATCAGTGCGATAAACAGCGCCGCCCGATAACGCACCAACCCCTGACGCAAACCCAGCACTGCGCCAACCGCCGCCGCCATGCCTACGGCCAACAGGCCGACCGGTGCAGCCTCGACCATCGACAGCCCCAGGCCGAACACCAGCAAGGGCACAGCAAGAATGCCACCGCCGGCGCCGGTCAACGCCAGCACCGCACCGATGATCGCGCCCAGGCCCGCCCCCAACAATTGATGTTCGATCACTGCCCACCCTCGGCTACCAACTGCGGGCGCGCCAGCCACTCGCGGCCCTTGAGCATGCCTTGCCAGTACAGCGGCGGCAGCGCCTGCGCCTTGAGCAACCAGGCCAGACGCGTCGGCTTGCGGCCATCCAGCAACCAACTGGGAAAGCTCGGTGCCAGTTTGCCGCCATAGGTGAACTCGGCCAAGACGATCTTCCCGCGCTCTACCGTCAGCGGGCACGAGCCATAGCCATCGTACTGGGCGAGGGTGGGCAGCCGGCCCAGTGCCACCAGCACGTTGTTGGCCACTACCGGCGCCTGCTTGCGGGCCGCTGCGGCGGTCTTGGCATTGCTGGTATTGGCCACGTCACCCAGGGCATGGATGTTGGTGTACTTGCGATGGCGCAGGGTATGCGGATCGACATCGACCCAGCCGGCGTTATCGGCCAACGGGCTTTCGCGAATAAAAGCCGGCGCCACCTGTGGCGGTACCACGTGGAGCATGTCGAACGCCTCGATGCGCGTTTCACTGCTGCCATCGGGCAGCGTGCGTACGAAGGTGGCGCGCTTGTTCGGACCGTCCACAGCGACCAACCTGTGGGAAAAATTGAGGTCCACAGCGTATTTTTCGATGTACTTCATCAACGCAGGCACGTAGTCCGCCACACCGAACAACACTGCCCCGGCATTGAAGAAGCTGGCTTTAACCGCCCCCAGATGGCCGTTGCGCAGCCAATGATCGCAAGACAGGTACAGCGCCTTCTGCGGTGCGCCCGCACATTTGATCGGCATGGGCGGCTGGCTGAATACGGCACGGCCTTGCTTGAGTTTCTGCACCAGCTCCCACGTGTAGGGCGCCAGGTCATAACGGTAATTGGAGGTGACCCCGTTGCGGCCCAAGGTTTCACAGAGCCCCTCAATTGCCGCCCAGTCCAGCGTGAGGCCAGGGCACACTATCAGCTGTTCATAGCTGATAGCACGACCGCCCTCGAGCATGACCAACTGGCCCAGAGGGTCGAAACCCTGCACCCGCGCCTTGACCCAGCGCACACCACGCGGGATGGTCGAAGCCATGGTGCGGGCGGTGCTCGGTGGCTTGAACACACCGGCCCCGACCATGGTCCAGCCGGGTTGGTAGTAATGCACATCGGCGGGGTCGATCAAGGCAACGTCCAGCGACGGGTCACGGCTGATCAGGCTGGAAGCGGTGGCGATACCAGCGGCACCGGCACCGACGATGACCACCTTGTGGTGGTCGGTATTGGCAGGGGACAACAAGGCAGGCATGGCGGTAAATCCTGGAAATCTGATTATGGGGCAGGGCGGTTACAGCTTGTTCAGCGGGATTTTCAGATAGCTCACGCCGTTCTCTTCCGGCGCGGGGAAGTGCCCGCTGCGCATGTTCACCTGCACCGAAGGCAGGATCAGCACGGGCATGTCGAGGGTCTTGTCACGGGCTTCGCGCATGGCGACGAAACTGTCCTCGTCGACACCCTGATGAATATGAATGTTGCTGGCGCGCTGCTCGGCCACGGTGGTGACGTACTGCATGTCGCGGCCACCTGGCAGGTAGTCGTGGCACATGAACAGCTGGGTATGGTCAGGGAAAGCCAGAAGACGACGGATCGAACGGTACAGGGTACGGGCATCGGCCCCAGGGAAATCGCAGCGGGCAGTACCGTAGTCGGGCATGAACAGGGTGTCACCGACGAACACTGCAATCTCGCCCGCATCTTCAATCATGAAACTCATGCACGCGGGGGTGTGCCCAGGTGTGTGAAGTGCCCGGGCGTGCAGGTTGCCGATGCGCAAGCCTTCCTCGTCTTCGAGCAGCACGTCGAACTGGCTGCCATCACGGGCGAAGCCAGGCTCTGCATTGAACAAGGCGCCGAATACTTTCTGTACCTGGGTGATGTGAGCGCCGATCGCGGTATGGCCACCCAGCTTTTCCTTCAGGTAGGCGGCCGCTGAAAGATGGTCGGCGTGTACATGAGTTTCCAGCACCCAGCGCACGCTGGCGTTCAGCTCGGTCACGCGCTCGATCAGGCGATCCGCCGAAGCGCTGCAGGTGCGCCCGGACTTGGGGTCGTAATCCAGCACACTGTCGATCAATGCACATTGCCGGGTTTCACGGTCCATGACCAGGTAGCTGATGGTCGAGGTCGCCTCGTCGTAAAAGGCGTCCACGTGAAGGTTGTTGCCGATGATCATCACGTTCTCCAATTTATCTGCCCCGCCTTGCAAGGCGTAGGCAGTGCCAGGAGGTGTATCAAGATGCATGCCAGGCCTTTTACCGCGCTTGCGCCAATGAAACCGGCCCGGTCGAGACGACTGGCAGCGATACTGGCAAGGCAGGTGGCAGTCGACTGTCAGCCAATGGCAGTGTTTGGCAGTCCTTGTTACGCTGCGCCGTTCATCCAAACGGTGCCGTCATGCCTGAAGCCCATCCCCTCATCCTAGCTCTGGTTTCCTACCTTGAGCACGATGCCCTGCCGGCCATCGTGCTGGATACCGACTACAACATCCTGGCCGCCAATGCCGCCTATCGCCGCCAGTTCGGTCAGCATGATCAGGCGCCGCTGGGTGAAAAATGCCACAAGGTCTCGCACCACTATGCCGTACCGTGCGACCAGGCCGGCGAGCATTGCCCAATGCGCAAGGCGTGGGACAGCAAGGTGCCCGAGCGAGTGCTGCATGTGCATCACACACCACGCGGCCCCGAGCATGTGGATGTCGAGCTGCGCCCGATTCTGGATGAGCAGGGCAGGGTGGTGGCGTTTGTCGAACGCCTGACCACCATCACTCTCGCGTCAGCGCAACCTCAGGAGCAGGGCCTGGTGGGCCGCGCACCAGCCTTCAAGGCTGCCTTGGCCAGCCTGCAACGTGCAGCGCCAGCGCAGATCCCGGTGCTGCTGCAGGGTGAGTCCGGTAGCGGTAAAGAGCTGTTCGCGCGTGCAGTGCACATGGGCAGCCCCCGAGCAAACGGCCCGTTGGTGGTAGTCGACTGCACCGGGTTGACCGAGTCGTTGTTCGAAAGCGAGTTGTTCGGTTATGAGAAAGGTGCGTTCACCGGTGCCCACCAGCGCAAGATCGGCCTGGCTGAGGCGGCACATGGCGGTACCCTGTTTCTCGACGAAATCGGCGAAGTACCGCTGGCGATGCAGGTAAAACTGCTACGCCTGATCGAGTCCGGCAGCTTCCGCCCGGTGGGTAGCCTGCGCACAGTGCATTCAGATTTTCGCCTGGTATCCGCTACCCATAAGCCGCTCAAGCAGATGGTTGCGCAGGGCTCCTTCCGTGAAGACCTGTACTACCGCATCAGCGGCTTTCCGATTCGCCTGCCGGCATTGCGCGAGCGGGTAGAAGACCTGCCGCTGCTCGCGCAAAGCCTGCTGCAGCGCATGGCCACGGCCGGTAAACCAACGCCCACGCTGAGTGACGATGCCTTGCAGCAACTTGGGTTGCATCCGTTTCCGGGCAATATCCGCGAGCTGCGCAACATCCTGGAGAGGGCGCGGCTGTTCGCCGATGACGGGCTGATCCGCCCTGAACACTTGCCGGAAGATATCGGGCCGGTGGCAGCGAACACGGCAGGTGGCCGTCGCACCCACCTGGGTGAGCTGGCGCAGGCGCTGGAAGAGTTCAAGGGCTCGCGTAGCGAACTGGCCAGCCATCTTGGCATGAGTGAACGTACACTGTATCGCCGCTTGAAGGCACTCGGACTGAACTGAATAGGCGGCAGACTTTACCGGACCTTTACCTGCGCCCTGACATTAAACGTAAAAAATCGTGGTCTGATCAGTTAACCGCATCTGGCAGTCAGCACTGGCCAGACGATAACAGGCAGAGGACCGCAGCAAATGAAGAAAACCCTAACCGTGATCTGCGCCGCGCTCATGCTCAGCGCACCGTTGGCCGGCTTCGCGCAGCCGGGCCCACCCGATCGACATGATGGCGGTCCATCGCACCAAGGCAACCCGCCACATGGCCAGCCCAAGCAACAGGGCCGACATGACAATGGCCGCGGCCCTGCTTACCGTGACTCGAACTTCCGCCCACAGCCAGGTATGCCTGTACCGCACCAGCAATGGCAGCGTGGTCATGCAGTTGATCCACATTACCGTGGTGACCGTTACTGGGTGACCGACTGGAAAGCCCGCCACCTGTATGCGCCACCGCGTGACCACCGTTGGCTGTACGTGAACGGCGACTATGTGTTGATGTCGATCGCCAGTGGCAGGATCGTGAACATTCTTACCGGCTACTGATTTTTTGCAGACACTAAAAAGCCCGCATCAGCGGGCTTTTTAGTGTCTGGCGAATTACACCTGATCAGAAGTCCAGGTTCGACACAGACAGCGCGTTGCTTTCGATGAACTCACGACGCGGCTCGACTGCATCACCCATCAAGGTGTTGAAGATCTGGTCAGCAGCGATCGCATCTTCAATCGTGACTTTGAGCATACGGCGAACGGTCGGGTCCATGGTGGTTTCCCACAGCTGGTCCGGGTTCATCTCACCCAGCCCTTTGTATCGCTGGATGGTGTGACGCTTGGTGGTCTCATTCATCAGCCAGTCCAGGCCTTCCTTGAACTCGACGATTGCCTTGCGGCGTTCACCACGTTGTACATAAGCGCCTTCACCCAACAGGCTGGAAAGCTTGGCACCAATGTTGACGACGGTCCGGTAGTCATTGCTGCCGAAGAAGTCACGGTTGAACGTGATATAGCTAGCCAGGCCGTGGGAGGTGATTTCCACTTCCGGCAGCCATACATTGCGCTCTTTATCTTCACGCAGGCTGGCGTTGTATGCCAGGCCAGACTTCTGGCTAGAGTTCAGACGCCCCTGAAGCTTGGCCAGCCAGGCCTGCATCACCGCGTGGTCACCCAACTGCTCCAGAGTCACCTCAGGCAGGTAAACGAAGTGCTCGGTCAGCTCTTCCGGGTACAAACGCGACAGGCGCTTGAGGGTCTTCATGACACTACGGAACTCGTTCACCAGGCTTTCCAGTTGCACACCAGAAACCGCTGGGGCTGACTCGTCCAGGTGCAGGCTTGCGTCTTCCAGGGCCGACTGGGTCATGTATTCTTCCATGGCCTCGTCGTCCTTGATGTACTGCTCCTGCTTACCTTTTTTCACTTTGTACAGTGGCGGCTGGGCAATGTAGATGTAGCCGCGCTCGACCAGTTCCGGCAACTGACGGAAGAAGAAGGTCAGCAGCAGAGTACGGATGTGCGAACCGTCAACGTCAGCATCGGTCATGATGATGATGTTGTGATAACGCAGCTTGTCGATGTTGTACTCTTCGCGGCCGATACCGCAGCCAAGCGCAGTGATCAGGGTGCCCACTTCCTGGGACGAGATCATCTTGTCGAAGCGTGCTTTCTCGACGTTGAGGATTTTACCCTTCAGCGGCAAGATCGCCTGGGTGCGACGGTTACGACCTTGCTTGGCCGACCCCCCTGCGGAGTCACCCTCCACCAGGTACAGTTCGGAAAGGGCAGGGTCCTTCTCTTGGCAGTCCGCCAACTTTCCTGGCAGGCCAGCGATATCCAGCGCACCTTTGCGGCGAGTCATCTCACGGGCTTTACGCGCCGCTTCACGCGCACGAGCGGCGTCGATCATCTTGCCAACGACGGCCTTGGCCTCGTTCGGGTTCTCCAGCAGGAAGTCGGAGAAGTATTTGTTCATCTCTTGTTCCACGGCGGTTTTCACCTCCGAGGAGACCAGTTTGTCTTTGGTCTGCGAGCTGAACTTAGGGTCCGGTACCTTTACCGAGATGATTGCGGTCAGGCCTTCACGGGCGTCGTCACCCGTGGTCGCCACCTTGTTCTTCTTGGCCAGGCCTTCCTGTTCGATGTAGCTGTTAAGGCTACGGGTCAGCGAAGAACGGAAGCCCACCAAGTGGGTACCACCGTCGCGCTGTGGAATGTTGTTGGTGAAGCACAGCAGGTTTTCGTTGAAGCTGTCGTTCCACTGGAGAGCCACTTCAACACCCACGCCATCGTCACGCTGAACGTTGAAGTGGAATACCTGGGAGTTGACCGGCGTCTTGTTGGTGTTCAGGTACTCGACGAACGCGCGCAGGCCGCCTTCGTATTTGAAGAACTCCTCCTTACCGCTGCGCTCATCCTTCAGCAAAATACCAACGCCCGAGTTGAGGAATGACAACTCGCGGATACGTTTGGCCAGGATATCCCAGCTGAAGTGGATATTCTTGAACGTTTCAGCCGACGGCTTGAAGTGGATGTGGGTACCGGTGGTTTCGCTTTCACCGACTACCGCCATCGGCGCTTGTGGAACGCCATGAACGTAGGTCTGTTCCCAGATCTTGCCGCTACGGCGAACCGTCAGTACGAGCTTCTCGGACAGGGCGTTTACAACAGAAACACCCACGCCGTGCAGGCCGCCGGATACCTTGTAAGAGTTATCGTCGAACTTACCGCCGGCGTGCAGTACGGTCATGATGACCTCGGCTGCGGAAACGCCTTCTTCTTTGTGCACATCCACCGGAATGCCGCGACCGTTGTCGCGCACGCTGATGGATTCGTCCGGGTGGATGATGACCGTGATGTCATCGCAGTGACCGGCGAGGGCTTCGTCGATCGAGTTGTCGACCACCTCGAAGACCATGTGGTGCAGGCCGCTACCATCATCGGTGTCGCCAATGTACATGCCGGGACGCTTGCGTACGGCATCCAAACCTTTCAGCACTTTGATGCTGGAGGAGTCGTACGTTTGATTTTCGCTCATGCCTTCACTCCCGATGGTCGTGGGTCTGGGTGATACGGCCTTGTTCCACGTGGAACAAAGCAACTGGCGTTTCCGTCTGCCAGCCTTCCCTCAGTAATTCGTGATCTACACAGGTGATGAACACCTGGCAGCGTAATTCTTCTAGCAAGCGACACAGCGCGCGGCGATGCTTGTCGTCCAGCTCGGACGGCAAGTCATCCACGAGATAAATACAGTTACCGCGACGCGCCTGACTGACGAGGTGGCCTTGGGCGATGCGCAACGCGCACACCACAAGCTTTTGTTGACCACGCGACAGGATGTCGGCCGCGTTATTGGCAGCCAGGCGAAGACGCAGATCAGCACGCTGCGGACCGGCCTGGGTATGGCCCATCTGCTGATCGCGAAGGAGAGAGGATGCGAGTACTTCTTGCAGTTCCCGGTCCTTGTCCCAGCCTCGGTAGTAGCTCAGGGTCAACCCGTCCAGCTCGACCAGTTCGCTCAGGGTTCGCTCGAAGACGGGCTTCAAGGCCTTGATGTAGTTGCGACGGTATTCATCTATTTCCGCACTGGCCAGGCACAATTCCCGGTCCCAGGCGGCTTGCGAAGCTGCGTCAAGTGTACCATGACGCAACCATGAGTTCCGCTGCCGCAGCGCCTTCTGCAGCCGTTGCCAGGCTGGCAAAAAGCGAGGTTCCACGTGGAACACCCCCCAATCCAGAACCTGGCGGCGTATTTTCGGCGCACCTTCCAACAGCCGGAAACTGTCTGGGTTGATGAGCTGCAGCGGTAACAGTTCCGCCAGCTGGGCGGCGCTGCGTGCGTTCTGCCCATCGATGCGAATGGTGAATTCTCCCTGCCGCTCTCGGGAAACACCCAGGTTACTGGTGCCACCTTCAGTCAACTGCACTTCACCAAACACGGTACAGGCAGGCTGTTCGTACTGGATGACCGGATTCAGGCGGGTGCTGCGAAATGAGCGCGCCAGCCCAAGCAGGTGCACGGCCTCAAGCACGCTGGTCTTGCCGCTGCCGTTGGCGCCGTAAAGGATATTGATGCGGGGGGAGGGCGAGAGTGTCACCGGGTGCAAGTTGCGCACCGCGGTGACCATGATCCGTCGAAGGGACATTGCGCCTGCTACAGGTTACAGACGCATCGGCATGACAACGTAGGAAGAATCGTCATTCCCAGCTTCCTGCAGCAGCGCACTGCTGTTGGAGTCGGACAGGATCAGACGAACTTGCTCAGTAGTCATCACGCCCAGCACGTCGAGCAGGTAGCTGACGTTAAAGCCGATTTCCAACGAGCTACCTTCGTAGTCCACGCTGATCTCTTCTTCAGCTTCTTCCTGCTCGGGGTTGTTGGCCTGGATCTTCAGTTGGCCAGCAGCCAGTTGCAGGCGAATACCGCGGTACTTTTCGTTGGAAAGAATCGCAGTACGGCTGAAGGCTTCACGCAGCGCCTGGCGGTCGCCCACCACCACCTTGTCGCCACCCTTGGGCAGCACACGTTCGTAGTCCGGGAACTTGCCATCCACCAGCTTGGAGGTGAAGGTGAATTCACCGGTAGTGGCGCGAATATGGTGTTGGCCCAAAACAATGCTGACCATGCCTTCAGGGTCGGTCAGCAGACGCGCCAACTCCAGAATACCTTTGCGTGGCACGATGACCTGATGGCGATCTTCCTGCTCGATCGGCGCGGTCATGGAGCACAGCGCCAAGCGGTGGCCGTCAGTGGAGACTGCGCGCAGGGTGTTACGTGAAACCTCCAGCAGCATGCCGTTGAGGTAATAACGCACATCCTGCTGGGCCATGGCGAAGCTGGTGCGCTCGATCAAACGGCGCAGCTTGCTCTGTTCCAGGTTACAGGTCAGCGAGCCCGGGCCTTCTTCCACAGTCGGGAAGTCATTGGCTGGCAGGGTCGACAGGGTGAAGCGGCTGCGGCCGGCCTTGACCAACAGTTTCTGCTCGTCGACCTTGATATCGATCAGGGCGTCGTTCGGCAGGCTTTTACAAATGTCCATCAGCTTGCGCGCCGGCACAGTGATTTCGCCAGGCTCGGCCGGCTCTTCCAGTTGTACGCGGCCTACCAGCTCGACTTCCAGGTCGGTACCGGTCAACGACAGTTGCTGGCCTTGTACGACCAGCAATACGTTGGACAGGACCGGCAAGGTCTGACGGCGCTCTACGACACCGGCGACCAGTTGCAGGGGTTTCAACAGGGCTTCGCGTTGAATGGTGAAATGCATGGTCTAGTCCCTTGCCTTCAATTAGCTGCGCAGACGGCCATCAGGTCGTCAGCGTCCGCAGCAGGTTCTTGTAGTCCTCGCGGATGTCCGCGTCGGATTCCTTCAATTCGTTGATCTTGCGGCAGGCGTGCAGCACGGTCGTGTGGTCGCGACCACCGAACATGTCGCCGATTTCCGGCAGGCTGTGGTTGGTCAGCTCCTTGGACAGGGCCATGGCCACCTGACGTGGACGCGCGACAGAACGCGAACGACGCTTGGACAACAGATCAGAGATCTTGATCTTGTAGTACTCGGCAACGGTGCGCTGAATGTTATCCACACTGACCAGTTTATCTTGCAGCGCCAGCAGGTCTTTCAGCGACTCACGGATCAGCTCGATGGTGATATCGCGGCCCATGAAGTGCGAGTGGGCAATCACCCGCTTCAGCGCACCTTCCAGCTCACGCACGTTCGAGCGAATGCGCTGGGCAATGAAGAACGCCGCATCATGTGGCAGCTCGACCTTGGCCTGGTCGGCCTTCTTCATCAGGATCGCTACGCGAGTCTCCAGCTCTGGAGGCTCGACAGCCACGGTCAGCCCCCAACCAAAGCGCGATTTCAGGCGCTCTTCCAGGCCTTCGATCTCCTTGGGGTAACGGTCAGAGGTAAGGATTACCTGCTGGCCGCCCTCAAGCAGGGCGTTGAAAGTGTGGAAAAACTCTTCCTGCGAGCGCTCTTTGCGGGCAAAGAACTGAATATCGTCGATCAGCAACGCATCCACCGAACGGTAGAAGCGCTTGAATTCGTTGATGGCGTTGAGCTGCAGCGCCTTGACCATGTCTGCAACGAAGCGCTCCGAGTGCAGGTACACGACCTTGGCGTTCGGATTCTTCCTCAGCAGGTGGTTACCCACAGCATGCATAAGGTGGGTTTTACCCAAGCCAACGCCGCCATAAAGGAACAGCGGGTTATAGCCATGCTTGGGGTTATCAGCCACCTGCCAGGCAGCCGCGCGCGCCAACTGGTTCGACTTACCTTCGACGAAGGTGTCGAAGGTGAAGGTGCGGTTCAGGTAGCTGGTGTGCTTGAGCGCACCTTCCACCTGTACGGTGCGCTGTTCGGTCCGGGCATTGGCGGCTGGCGGCGAAACGGGCTCGGCCATGGCATCGAAGCTGTCACGCGAGGACGGCTCTGCCAGTTCATTGACCAGCACAGGCTCGTTGGCCGTTACCGCAACGGGTTCGACCGCTGCCGCTACCGGCACAGGCTTTTGTACCTGGCTCTGCGAGCGGGTCTGCGCCAGCGAAGCGGCCACCGCGGCGCTGACAGGCGCGTTGGGCGCGGCGCGTGGGGCCGAGCTGCGGCGGCTGCCTATTAATAAGGAAAGGGCAGGCGCTATGCCGCTGCCGTTTTCACCCAATAGCTCGAGCAAGCGGCCCAGGTACTTTTCATTGACCCAATCGAGAACGAAACGGTTAGGCGCATAAACGCGCAACTCGTCGCCTTCGGCTTCGACCTGTAGCGGACGGATCCAGGTGTTGAATTGCTGGGCAGGCAGTTCATCGCGCAGAAGCTCCACGCACTGCTGCCAAAGTTCCACTGACACGGATATCCCCTGAGTTTGAAAGCCGGATGAGGCAAAAGCAAACCGCCATTGTACCGGTCGAGCGTTCAGTTATCCACATGTGGACACGTTAGGAACCATGACAAAACAGCCATTTATCGACCAAAAAGGCTTTGCCTCACTGTGCATAAGCTCTGTGGATAAGCGACCATGAGGGCTATGCACAACCCTGGGCTCAAATCTGTTGATAACTCTGCTGTGGATAAGCGGCATTTTAATCCACAGGTTTCGACCACGATGAAAACAAGCGCAGCACGGGATGAGAACAAGGTTTTGAAACTCTGTACAGCTCGTGATTACTGGCCTACAGGATGTTATCCACAGAAGGTTATCCACCTAAGATTTATAAGTTATTCAGAAAAGCTTTTTATATGTCTCTTCTTTTTTTTCATGTTGTCCCCGATTCGTGTGTCCGATCAACCACCCTCTGGAGGATGACCGAGCAGGCACCGTCCATCACACGCCCTATAGGGAATAGCTGGTTGGAAATTGACCTATGGGCTTGCTTTCTCTAGAATCGCCGGTCTCTTAAAAAGGGGGCCATCCCGGCCCGTCGTCGACAAACCAGGTAACACGCCATGAAACGTACTTTCCAACCAAGCACCATCAAGCGCGCCCGCACCCACGGTTTCCGTGCCCGTATGGCTACCAAGAACGGCCGTGCTGTTCTGTCGCGTCGTCGTGCCAAAGGCCGTAAGCGTCTGGCCATTTGATTTTTCGGCACAGGTGGTGAGTCAGGACTTCAGTCGGGAAAAGCGACTGCTTACACCCCGACACTTCAAAGCGGTCTTCGACTCCCCAACCGGCAAGGTTCCAGGGAAAAACCTGCTGATCCTTGCTCGCGAGAACGGTCTCGATCACCCACGTCTAGGCCTGGTGATTGGCAAGAAGAGCGTCAAGCTCGCCGTTCAACGCAACCGCCTCAAGCGCTTGATGCGCGATTCCTTTCGTCTGAACCAGCAATTGCTTGCCGGGTTGGACATCGTGATCGTCGCGCGCAAGGGATTGGGTGAGGTAGAAAACCCGGAATTGCACCAACACTTTGGCAAACTCTGGAAACGCCTGGCACGTAGCCGGCCGACCCCAGCAGTCACCGCCAATTCCGTAGGGGTAGACAGCCAAGATGCGTAAACTGGCGCTCGTTCCGATCCAGTTTTACCGTTACGCCATTAGTCCTCTGATGGCCAGTCACTGTCGTTTTTTCCCCAGTTGCTCCTGTTACGCGTATGAAGCCATCGAAAACCATGGCCTCTGGCGTGGTGGGTGGCTGGCCGTTCGTCGCCTGGGGCGTTGTCATCCGTGGAATGACGGCGGTTTCGACCCCGTTCCCCCCGCTCCTTCCTCCCGAACTTCTTCGATAGCCGAGTAATCATGGATATTAAACGCACGATCCTGATCGCCGCGCTGGCAGTCGTGTCCTACGTCATGGTCCTGAAGTGGAACGATGACTACGGTCAGGCTGCCCTGCCGACTCAGAATACTGCTGCCAGCACTGTTGCTCCGGGTTTGCCTGATGGCGTGCCGGCTGGTAACAACGGCGCCAGCGCCGATGTACCAAGCGCCAACGCCGAATCGAGCCCCGCCGAACTGGCACCGGTTGCACTCAGCAAGGACCTGATCCGAGTCAAGACCGACGTCCTGGAACTGGCTATCGATCCGGTCGGTGGTGACATTGTCCAGTTGAACCTGCCGAAGTACCCGCGCCGTCAAGACCACCCGAACATTCCATTCCAGTTGTTCGACAACGGTGGTGAGCGCGTTTACCTGGCACAAAGCGGCCTGACCGGTGCCAACGGCCCGGATGCCCGCGCCAGCGGCCGTCCGCTGTATGCCGCCGAACAGAAAAGCTACCAGTTGGCCGACGGCCAGGAACAACTGGTGGTCGATCTGAAGTTCAGCGACAACGGTGTCAACTACATCAAGCGCTTCAGCTTCAAGCGCGGTGAGTACGACCTGAACGTCAGCTACCTGATCGACAACCAGAGCGACCAGGCCTGGAGCGGCAACATGTTTGCCCAGCTCAAGCGCGACGCCAGCGGCGATCCGTCCTCGAGCACTGCCACTGGCACTGCCACCTACCTGGGCGCAGCCCTGTGGACAGCTTCCGAGCCTTACAAAAAGGTCTCGATGAAGGACATCGACAAAGGTAGTTTGAAAGAAAATGTGTCCGGCGGCTGGGTTGCCTGGCTGCAGCACTACTTCGTGACCGCCTGGATTCCGGCCAAGTCGGACAACAACGTTGTCCAGACTCGCAAGGACAGCCAGGGCAACTACATCATCGGCTACACCGGCCCAGCCCTCAGCGTCCCTGCTGGTGGCAAGGTCGAAACCAGCGCCATGCTGTACGCCGGCCCGAAGATCCAGTCCAAGCTCAAAGAGTTGTCCCCAGGCCTGGAACTGACCGTCGACTACGGCTTCCTGTGGTTCATCGCCCAGCCGATCTTCTGGCTGCTGCAACATATCCACAGCCTGCTGGGTAACTGGGGCTGGTCGATCATCGTGCTGACCATGCTGATCAAAGGCCTGTTCTTCCCGCTGTCGGCTGCCAGCTACCGCTCTATGGCGCGCATGCGTGCTGTGGCGCCCAAGCTCGCTGCGCTGAAGGAACGCTTCGGTGACGATCGCCAGAAGATGTCCCAGGCGATGATGGAGCTGTACAAGAAAGAGAAGATCAACCCGCTGGGCGGCTGCCTGCCGATCCTGGTACAGATGCCGGTATTCCTGGCCCTCTACTGGGTACTGCTGGAAAGCGTGGAAATGCGCCAGGCCCCATGGATGCTGTGGATTACCGACCTGTCGATCAAGGATCCGTTCTTCATCCTGCCGATCATCATGGGCGCCACCATGTTCATCCAGCAGCGCCTGAACCCGACGCCGCCGGATCCGATGCAGGCCAAGGTGATGAAAATGATGCCGATCATCTTCACCTTCTTCTTCCTGTGGTTCCCGGCTGGTCTGGTGCTGTACTGGGTTGTGAACAACTGCCTGTCGATTTCGCAGCAGTGGTACATCACTCGCCGTATCGAAGCAGCCACCAAAAAAGCTGCTGCTTGACGGGCTAGTACGCTAGCCTGTGAATAAAAAACGCCCCCTAGTGGGGCGTTTTTGCTATCTGTCGTTTTTGTCGTAGAGGCTTTCGAGCATGAACACTGTGCGTGAAACCATCGCCGCCATCGCTACCGCCCAAGGCCGCGGTGGTGTGGGTATTGTCAGGTTGTCCGGCCCTTTGGCTGGCAAGGCCGGGCAGTTGATCACCGGTCGTACGCTGACCCCTCGCCATGCCCATTACGGCCCGTTCCGCGACGATGAAGGGCTGGTGCTTGACGAGGGGATTGCGTTGTTCTTCCCTGGGCCGAACTCGTTCACCGGCGAAGATGTGCTTGAACTGCAGGGCCACGGTGGCCCGGTGGTCCTGGACATGCTGCTGCAGCGCTGTGTACAAGTTGGCTGTCGCCTGGCCCGCCCAGGTGAATTCAGCGAACGCGCGTTCCTCAACGACAAGCTCGACCTGGCCCAGGCCGAAGCCATTGCCGACCTGATCGAGGCCAGCTCCAGTCAGGCGGCACGCAACGCCCTGCGCTCACTGCAAGGGGAATTCTCCAAGCGTGTGCACAGCCTGACCGAGGCGCTGATCGCCCTGCGCATCTACGTCGAGGCAGCAATCGACTTCCCCGAAGAGGAGATCGACTTCCTCGCCGATGGCCACGTCCTGTCGATGCTCGATGCAGTGCGCGGCGAGTTATCCACCGTGCAACGTGAGGCCGGGCAGGGTGCTTTGCTGCGTGACGGCATGACTGTGGTCATCGCCGGGCGGCCGAATGCCGGCAAGTCGAGCCTGCTGAACCAGCTGGCTGGCCGCGAAGCGGCCATTGTCACCGATATCGCCGGCACCACCCGGGACATCCTGCGCGAACATATCCACATCGACGGCATGCCGCTGCACGTGGTCGATACTGCCGGGTTGCGTGACACCGACGATCATGTGGAAAAGATCGGCGTAGAACGCGCCCTGAAGGCCATTGGCGAGGCTGATCGTGTGTTGCTGGTGGTCGACTCCACTGCGCCCGAGGCCAGCGACCCGTTCGCCTTGTGGCCCGAGTTTCTCGCTCAGCGGCCGGACCCGGCCAAGGTCACGCTGATTCGCAACAAAGCCGACCTGAGTGGTGAGCGGGTAGCGCTGGAACAGTGCGATGATGGCCATGTGACCATTACTCTCAGCGCCAAGGGCGACGACACAGGGTTGCAACTGCTACGTGACCATCTGAAGGCCTGCATGGGTTACGAACAGACCTCAGAGAGCGGTTTCAGCGCCCGCAGGCGCCATTTGGATGCTTTGCGCCAGGCCAGCGAGCACCTGGAGCATGGCCGTGCTCAGCTGACATTGGCGGGCGCAGGGGAGCTTCTGGCTGAGGATTTGCGCCAGGCACAGCATGCGCTGGGGGAAATCACAGGAGCATTCAGCTCGGATGACCTGCTGGGGCGGATTTTCTCCAGTTTCTGCATCGGCAAGTAATCCACAGCCCGGCAAGACCAAGCGCCGCTCCTTCGGGAGCGGCTTTTTTTTGCCTGAAATTCGTTGCAGGAGATGACCTCGGCCAAGCGAACGAAGCACTTGTGGGGAGCGCGCATGCCCGTGAAGAGGCCATTACAAGCCTGACCTCTGTGGATATAACCCCCCTTTAGCGGGCTTGCCCGCTCCGCCTTGACCCTCTCTGGTCGCTGGCTCGACAAAATTTTCCTGCTCAGCCTGAAATGTGTACTCAGGAGCCCTGTGGAAAACTCCCCTTCAGCTCAGTTGATAAACAGGCTTTTTTTCTGAGGACAAACCCGCCTGTGGGTAAAAGGCCATTTAATCCACAGGCTAAATGACGTTATCCATAGCCCTCATGGCACTCCAGACACAGGGTTTAATTTCTCTCTACACAGCGATATTCAAGGGATAGAAAGCTTTATCCACAGATATCGTTGTGCATAAGAATAAACATAAAAACAAAGCTTTTATAAATTTCTTCTTGTTGATTTCTGTTGTCTGCCACTCATCCACAGACTGGTCAAAATTTGCTCAGACGGTTTCTTTAAAGGGGGTGAAGTCCCTATACTTGTCGGCTTACCTTCTCTATTCGCAAAAACAGGCACGAGGTGCGTGGTGGATTTCCCTTCCCGTTTTGAAGTGATCGTCATCGGCGGCGGCCATGCCGGTACCGAGGCTGCGCTTGCGTCCGCACGCATGGGTGTGAAAACCCTGCTGCTGACCCATAACGTGGAAACCCTCGGTCACATGAGCTGCAACCCCGCCATCGGCGGTATTGGCAAAAGCCATTTGGTCAAAGAGATCGATGCCCTTGGCGGCGCCATGGCAATGGCTACCGACAAGAGCGGCATCCAGTTCCGCGTTCTGAACAACCGCAAGGGCCCGGCGGTACGTGCCACCCGTGCACAGGCCGACCGCGCCATTTACAAGGCGGTCGTGCGTGAAATCCTGGAAAATCAGCCGAACCTGTGGATATTCCAGCAGTCCTGCGACGACCTGATCGTCGAGCAGGATCAGGTCAAGGGCGTGGTTACCCAGATGGGTTTGCGTTTCTTCGCAGAATCCGTAGTACTGACCACCGGCACCTTCCTGGGCGGGCTTATCCACATTGGCCTGCAAAACCATTCCGGTGGTCGCGCCGGTGATCCGCCTTCGATCGCCCTGGCCCACCGCATGCGTGAACTGCCGCTGCGCGTCGGCCGCCTGAAAACCGGGACGCCGCCACGCATCGATGGCCGCTCGGTGGACTTCTCGGTGATGACCGAACAGCCAGGTGATACGCCGATCCCGGTCATGTCGTTCATGGGCAATGCCCAGATGCACCCACGGCAGGTGAGCTGCTGGATTACCCACACCAATGCGCGTACCCACGAGATCATCGCCTCGAACCTTGACCGCTCGCCGATGTACTCGGGCGTGATCGAAGGCGTCGGCCCGCGCTATTGCCCATCGATCGAAGACAAGATCCACCGCTTCGCCGACAAGGAAAGCCATCAGGTGTTCATCGAGCCGGAAGGCCTGAACACCCATGAGCTGTACCCCAACGGTATTTCCACTTCGCTGCCGTTCGACGTGCAGCTGGAGCTGGTGCGTTCGATCCGCGGCATGGAAAATGCCCACATCGTCCGCCCGGGTTACGCAATCGAGTACGACTACTTCGACCCGCGTGACCTCAAGTACAGCCTCGAGACCAAAGTCATCGGCGGCCTGTTCTTCGCCGGGCAGATCAACGGCACCACCGGTTACGAAGAAGCCGGTGCCCAGGGCCTGCTGGCCGGGACCAACGCCGCATTGCGCGCACAGGGCCGCGACAGCTGGTGCCCGCGCCGCGACGAGGCGTACATCGGTGTGCTGGTCGACGACCTGATCACCCTGGGTACCCAGGAGCCGTACCGCATGTTCACTTCGCGCGCCGAGTACCGCCTGATCCTGCGCGAAGACAACGCCGACCTGCGTCTGACCGAGAAAGGCCGTGAACTGGGCCTGATCGACGACCAGCGCTGGGCCGCTTTCTGCGCCAAGCGTGACGGCATCGAGCGTGAGGAACAGCGCCTGAAGTCGACCTGGGTTCGGCCGAACACCGACCAAGGCCAGGCCATTGTGGATAAGTTCGGCACGCCACTCAGCCACGAGTACAGCCTGCTCAACCTGCTGGCGCGCCCGGAGATCGACTACGCGGGGCTGATCGAGGCGACCGGCGGTGAAGCGATCGATCCACAGGTCGCCGAGCAGGTCGAGATCCGCACCAAGTACGCGGGCTACATCGACCGCCAGCAGGATGAAATCGCTCGCTTGCGCGCCAGTGAAGACACCCGTCTGCCTGTGGATATCGACTATTCGACGATTTCTGGCTTGTCCAAAGAGATCCAGGGCAAGCTTGGCCAGACCCGCCCGGAAACCCTGGGCCAGGCTTCGCGCATTCCCGGCGTGACCCCGGCGGCGATTTCCCTGTTGCTGATTTACTTGAAAAAACGCGGCGCTGGCCGCGAATTGGAGCAAAGCGCTTGAGTTCCCTGGTCACCCCGCAACACGCTGAAGAGTTGTCCACAGGTGCGCGCCAGCTTGGTGTAGAGCTGAGCGCAGAGCATCACGAGAAATTGCTCGGCTACCTGGCCCTGTTGATCAAATGGAACAAAGCCTACAACCTCACTGCTGTGCGCGACCCGGACGAGATGGTGTCGCGCCATCTGCTCGACAGCCTGAGCGTCATGCCGTTTATCCACAGCGAGTGTCAAAACTGGCTGGATGTCGGCAGCGGCGGTGGCATGCCGGGTATCCCGTTGGCTATCCTGCATCCGCACAAGCGCGTGACGGTGTTGGACGCCAACGGCAAGAAGACCCGCTTCCTCACCCAGGTGAAAATGGAACTCAAACTGGACAACCTCACGGTTATCCACAGCAGGGTCGAAGCCTTTCAGCCGGCTCAGCCGTTCGACGGAATCATCTCCCGCGCCTTCAGCAGCATGGAGAACTTCACCAACTGGACCCGCCATCTGGGCGACACCGGGACGCAATGGCTTGCAATGAAGGGGCTGCATCCTGCCGATGAACTGGTAGCATTGCCCGCAGACTTCACAGTGGAAAGCGAACAGGCCCTGACCGTTCCGGGTTGCCAGGGCCAGCGCCATCTGCTGATACTGCGCCGCAAGGCATGACTGGGAACACGCGCATCAATGGCTAAGGTATTCGCAATCGCGAACCAGAAAGGTGGTGTAGGCAAGACCACCACCTGTATCAATCTCGCCGCCTCGCTGGCCGCGACCAAGCGTCGTGTCCTGCTGATCGACCTCGATCCGCAGGGCAACGCCACCATGGGCAGCGGCGTGGACAAGCACGAGCTCGAGCACTCGGTCTACGACCTGCTGATCGGGGAGTGCGACCTGGCTCAGGCCATGCATTACTCCGAGCACGGCGGGTTCCAGTTGCTGCCGGCCAACCGCGACCTGACCGCCGCCGAGGTGGTGCTGCTGGAAATGCAGGTCAAGGAAAGCCGTCTGCGTAACGCCCTGGCGCCAATCCGCGAGAACTACGACTTCATCCTCATCGACTGCCCGCCGTCGCTGTCGATGCTCACGTTAAACGCCCTGGTCGCTTCCGATGGCGTGATCATCCCCATGCAGTGCGAGTACTACGCACTGGAAGGTCTTAGCGACCTTGTGGATAACATCAAGCGCATCGCCGCCCGGTTGAATCCGGAGCTGAAGATCGAGGGCCTGTTGCGGACCATGTACGATCCTCGCCTGAGCCTGAACAACGATGTTTCGGCGCAGCTGAAAGAACACTTTGGCCCGCAGCTGTACGACACGGTCATTCCGCGCAACATTCGCCTGGCCGAGGCCCCCAGCTTTGGCATGCCGGCCCTGGCTTACGACAAGCAATCGCGCGGCGCGCTGGCTTACCTGGCCCTGGCGGGGGAACTGGTTCGCCGTCAACGCCGTCAATCACGCACTGCACAAACAACTTAAGGAATCCGTATGGCCGTCAAGAAACGGGGTCTCGGACGTGGGTTGGATGCACTGCTCAGTGGTCCTTCCGTCAGCGCGCTCGAAGAGCAGGCTGTGAAGATCGACCAGAAAGAACTGCAACACCTGCCGGTCGAGCTGATTCAGCGTGGCAAGTACCAGCCACGTCGGGACATGGATCCGCAGGCGCTGGAAGAACTCGCGCACTCGATTCGCAGCCATGGCGTGATGCAACCGATCGTGGTCCGCCCGATTGGCGACAACCGCTATGAGATCATCGCCGGTGAGCGCCGCTGGCGCGCGACCCAGCAGGCTGGCCTGGACACGATTCCGGCCATGGTCCGCGAAGTGCCCGATGAAGCCGCCATTGCCATGGCGCTGATCGAGAACATCCAGCGCGAAGACCTCAACCCGTTGGAAGAGGCCATGGCCCTGCAGCGTCTGCAGCAGGAATTCGAACTTACCCAGCAACAGGTGGCTGATGCCGTTGGCAAGTCGCGGGTAACCGTGGCCAACCTGCTGCGCCTGATCACCTTGCCTGAGGCGATCAAGACCATGCTCGCCCACGGCGACCTGGAGATGGGGCACGCACGCGCATTGCTCGGCCTGGACGAGAATCGTCAGGAGGAGGGGGCGCGTCATGTTGTCGCACGTGGCCTCACTGTGCGCCAAACCGAGGCACTGGTTCGTCAGTGGCTCAGTGACAAGCCTGATCCGGTCGAACCGAGCAAACCTGATCCGGATATCGCACGCCTTGAACAGCGGCTCGCAGAGCGCCTGGGCTCGGCCGTTCAGATCCGTCATGGCAACAAGGGCAAGGGGCAGTTGGTTATTCGTTACAACTCGCTTGACGAGTTGCAAGGCGTGCTTGCTCACATCCGCTGAAACAATTCCTGTTGTAGCGCGCAGTCGGAAATCACTACGAAGAGTTGAATAGGGGTTAATCCACCCCTATACTCTGCGCGCATTTTGTCGGCACAAATTATGCCAAGTCATAGCTGACTTGTTGGTCGACTTCCGAGGAGCAGTTGTGATGGAAATCCGCACGCCAAACCGCCTGCCTTTCCATCGCTGGGCGGTTTTTCCGGTACTGCTGGCTCAATTCGTCGTACTGCTGCTGGCAACCCTGGTGTTGTGGCAGTGGAAAGGGGCGGTCAGTGGATATTCAGGCCTTTGCGGAGGTTTGATTGCGTGGCTGCCCAATGTGTATTTCGCCTGGAAGGCTTTTCGCTTCAGCGGAGCTCGGGCAGCACAAGCCATCGTCAAGTCGTTTTACGCTGGCGAGGCAGGCAAGATGATTTTGACGGCAGTGCTTTTTGCACTGACCTTCGCAGGAGTGAAGCCACTGGCGCCGTTAGCAGTATTCGGCGTCTTCGTGTTGACCCTTTTGGTCAGCTGGTTCGCGCCCCTGCTGATGAATAAAAGACTTTCGAGACCTTAGGGCGTTTGAGGCAACCATGGCAGCAGAAACCGCTTCGGGCTATATCCAGCACCACTTGCAGAACCTGACCTACGGTCAACTACCAGACGGCAGCTGGGGCTTTGCCCATTCGGCTGCAGAAGCCAAGGCAATGGGCTTCTGGGCGTTCCACCTGGACACCCTGGGTTGGTCCGTCGCGCTGGGTCTGATCTTCCTGTTCATTTTCCGCATGGCGGCAAAGAAGGCGACTTCCGGCCAGCCTGGCGGTCTGCAGAACTTCGTGGAAGTGATGGTCGATTTCGTCAACGGCAGCGTGAAGGACTCCTTCCACGGCCGTAGCCCGGTAATCGCACCGCTGGCGCTGACCATCTTCGTCTGGGTATTCCTGATGAACGCCGTCGACCTGGTACCGGTCGACTGGATTCCTCAGCTGGCCATCCTGATCTCCGGTGATCCGCACATTCCGTTCCGCGCCGTGTCGACCACCGACCCGAACGCGACCCTGGCCATGGCCTTCAGCGTGTTTGCCCTGATCATCTTCTACAGCATCAAGGTCAAGGGCCTGGGCGGCTTCATCGGTGAGCTGACCCTGCACCCGTTCGGCAGCAAGAACATCTTCGTGCAGATCCTGCTGATTCCGGTCAACTTCCTGCTGGAATTCGTCACCCTGATCGCCAAGCCGATCTCGCTGGCACTGCGTCTGTTCGGCAACATGTATGCCGGCGAACTGGTGTTCATCCTGATCGCTGTGATGTTCGGCTCCGGCCTGCTGTGGCTCAGCGGCCTGGGTGTGGTGCTGCAATGGGCGTGGGCTGTGTTCCACATCCTGATCATCACCCTGCAAGCTTTCATCTTCATGATGCTGACCATCGTCTACCTGTCGATGGCGCACGAAGATAACCATTAAGACCGCCTGGCGTGTCTGATAGCCTTCCCCGCCCGTTCGGGGGGAGGGCTTAAAAAGTCCGCAAGGGCATGCTGTACCAAACGATTTGTTTTACCGCTTCAAACTAAAAACCTAACCAATACGACGTAAAAGTCGGGAGGAAAGATGGAAACTGTAGTTGGTCTGACCGCTATCGCTGTTGCTCTGCTGATCGGCCTGGGTGCTCTGGGTACCGCCATTGGTTTCGGCCTGCTGGGCGGCAAATTCCTGGAAGGCGCTGCTCGTCAACCAGAAATGGTTCCGATGCTGCAGGTTAAAATGTTCATCGTTGCCGGTCTGCTCGACGCCGTAACCATGATCGGTGTTGGTATCGCTCTGTTCTTCACCTTCGCGAATCCGTTCGTTGGTCAGATCGCCGGCTAATCACTCGTCACCACGAGTTGATGGCTGTATGAATTAAGACCGAGCGAGGTGTTGGCGTGAACATTAATGCAACCCTGATTGGCCAATCCGTTGCTTTCCTGATTTTTGTACTCTTCTGCATGAAGTATGTATGGCCTCCGGTCATCACTGCCCTGCAAGAGCGCCAAAAGAAGATTGCCGACGGCTTGGACGCTGCCAACCGCGCAGCTCGCGACCTGGAGCTGGCCCAAGAGAAAGCGGGCCAGCAACTGCGTGAAGCTAAAGCCCAGGCAGCCGAAATCATTGAGCAAAGCAAGAAACGCGCTGCTCAGCTTGTCGAGGAAGCCCGTGAACAGGCCCGCGTCGAAGCTGACCGTGTGAAGGCTCAGGCTCTGGCCGAGATCGAACAGGAACTGAACAGCGCTAAAGACGCCCTGCGTGCCCAAGTGGGTGCTCTGGCCGTTGGCGGTGCTGAAAAGATCCTTGGCGCCACAATCGATCAAAACGCGCATGCGGAGCTGGTTAACAAACTGGCCGCTGAAATTTAAGCGAGGGCGATCATGGCAGAACTGACCACGTTGGCCCGACCTTACGCTAAGGCTGCCTTTGAGCATGCCCAGGCCCATCAGCAACTGGCCAATTGGTCAGCCATGCTCGGCCTGGCTGCTGCGGTGTCGCAAGACGACACCATGCAGCGCCTGCTCAAGGCCCCGCGACTGACGAGCGCAGAAAAGGCCGCCACGTTCATTGACGTGTGCGGTGACAAGTTCAATGCACAGGCACAGAATTTCATTCATGTTGCCGCGGAAAACGACCGTCTCCTGCTTCTGCCGGAGATTGCCGCTCTGTTTGACCTGTACAAGGCAGAACAAGAGAAATCCGTGGACGTGGAAGTCACCAGTGCCTTCGCGTTGAACCAAGAACAGCAAGACAAACTCGCCAAGGTTCTCAGTGCACGGTTAGGCCAGGAAGTGCGCCTGCACGCGTCGGAGGATGCCAGCCTGATTGGCGGCGTCGTCATCCGCGCTGGTGACCTGGTAATCGATGGCTCTGTTCGCGGCAAAATCGCGAAACTGGCCGAAGCATTGAAATCTTGAGTTTGAAGGGGCAGCAGAGCAATGCAGCAACTCAATCCTTCCGAAATTAGTGAAATCATCAAGGGCCGCATCGACAACCTCGATGTGAGCTCCCAAGCCCGTAACGAAGGTACCGTCGTTTCGGTTTCCGACGGTATCGTGCGGATCCACGGTCTGGCCGACGTCATGTACGGCGAAATGATCGAGTTCCCGGGCGGCGTCTACGGCATGGCACTGAACCTGGAGCAAGACTCCGTAGGTGCAGTGATCCTGGGTGCCTACGACACCCTCGCCGAAGGCATGAGCGCCAAGTGCACCGGCCGCATCCTGGAAGTTCCGGTTGGTAAGGAACTGCTGGGTCGCGTCGTCGACGCACTGGGTAACCCGATCGACGGCAAAGGTCCTCTGGGCAACACCCAGACCGACGCAGTCGAGAAAGTTGCTCCAGGCGTGATCTGGCGTAAGTCGGTAGACCAGCCTGTACAGACTGGCTACAAATCCGTCGACGCCATGATCCCTGTCGGCCGTGGCCAGCGTGAGCTGATCATTGGCGACCGTCAGATCGGCAAGACCGCCATGGCCATCGACGCCATCATCAACCAGAAAGACTCCGGTATTTTCTGTGTTTATGTAGCTGTCGGCCAGAAGCGTTCCACCGTTGCCAACATCGTTCGCAAGCTGGAAGAAAACGGCGCCCTGGCCAACACCATCGTGGTTGTTGCCAGTGCTTCGGAATCCGCCGCACTGCAATTCCTGGCGCCATACGCCGGTTGCACCATGGGCGAGTTCTTCCGTGACCGCGGTGAAGACGCACTGATCGTTTACGATGACCTGTCCAAGCAGGCCGTTGCCTACCGTCAGATCTCCCTGTTGCTGCGCCGTCCACCAGGACGTGAAGCGTACCCAGGCGACGTGTTCTATCTCCACTCCCGTCTGCTGGAGCGTGCATCGCGCGTTTCGGAAGAGTACGTCGAGAAGTTCACCAACGGTGCTGTCACTGGCAAAACCGGTTCCCTGACCGCTCTGCCGATCATCGAAACCCAGGCAGGCGACGTTTCCGCGTTCGTTCCGACCAACGTGATTTCCATCACCGACGGTCAGATCTTCCTGGAATCGGCCATGTTCAACTCGGGCATCCGCCCTGCAGTGAACGCCGGTGTTTCGGTATCCCGTGTGGGTGGTGCCGCTCAGACCAAGATCATCAAGAAGCTGTCCGGTGGTATTCGTACCGCGCTGGCTCAGTACCGTGAACTGGCTGCATTCGCCCAGTTCGCGTCCGATCTGGACGAGGCGACCCGCAAGCAGCTGGAGCATGGTCAGCGCGTTACCGAGCTGATGAAGCAGAAGCAGTATGCGCCGATGTCCATTGCGGACATGGCTCTGTCGCTGTACGCCGCTGAGCGTGGCTTCCTGACTGACGTAGAAGTCTCCAAGATCGGCAGCTTCGAGCAAGCACTGATCGCCTTCTTCAACCGTGATCACGCTGAACTGATGGCGAAGATCAACGTGAAGGGTGACTTCAACGACGAAATCGACGCAGGCCTGAAAGCCGGTATCGAGAAGTTCAAGGCCACCCAGACCTGGTAAGCCGCAGCGGGGGCTCAGGCCCCCGCTTGCTAACCTGATAGGTGATACATGGCAGGCGCAAAAGAGATTCGCAGTAAGATTGCGAGCATCAAAAGCACGCAAAAAATTACCAGCGCCATGGAGAAAGTGGCGGTCAGCAAGATGCGCAAGGCACAAATGCGCATGGCTGCTAGCCGTCCTTACGCGGAGCGTATCCGCCAGGTGATCGGTCATCTGGCCAACGCCAACCCGGAATACCGCCACCCATTCATGATCGAGCGCCCTGTAAAGCGCACCGGTTATATCGTGGTGAGCAGTGACCGTGGTCTGTGCGGTGGCTTGAACACCAACCTGTTCAAGGCCCTGGTCAAGGACATGAACGCAAACCGCGAACAGGGCGTGGAAATCGACCTGTGCGTGATCGGTAGCAAGGGTGCGACTTTCTTCCGCATCTTTGGCGGTAACGTCGTAGCAGCGATCAGCCACTTGGGTGAAGAGCCATCGATCAACGATCTGATCGGCTCCGTCAAAGTGATGCTGGACGCCTACCTGGACGGCCGTATCGATCGCCTCTCCGTGGTTTCGAACAAGTTCATCAACACCATGACCCAGAAGCCAACGGTCGAGCAATTGGTACCGTTGGTGGCAACCCCGGATCAGGATCTCAAGCATCACTGGGATTACCTGTACGAACCCGACGCAAAAGAGCTGCTGGACGGCTTGATGGTGCGTTACGTGGAGTCGCAGGTGTACCAGGCGGTGGTCGAGAACAACGCTGCTGAACAAGCGGCCCGGATGATCGCGATGAAGAACGCCACAGACAACGCCGGTGATTTGATCAAAGAGCTTCAGTTGATCTACAACAAGGCGCGTCAGGCTGCGATCACCCAGGAGATCTCGGAAATCGTCGGCGGCGCTGCCGCGGTTTAACGGTTCAAATATTCAGAGGATCCAGCTATGAGTAGCGGACGTATCGTTCAAATCATCGGCGCCGTCATCGACGTGGAATTCCCACGTGACGTCGTGCCGAGTGTATACAACGCGCTGAAAGTACAAGGCGCGGAAACCACCCTCGAAGTCCAGCAGCAGCTGGGCGACGGCGTGGTTCGTACCATTGCGATGGGCTCGACCGAAGGCCTGAAGCGCGGTCTGGATGTCGTCGACACCGGTGCTGCCATTTCCGTTCCTGTTGGTAAGGCCACCCTGGGCCGCATCATGGACGTACTGGGCAACCCGATCGACGAAGCCGGCCCGATCGGCGAAGAAGAGCGTCGCGGTATCCACCAGCCAGCGCCTTCGTTCGCTGACCAGGCAGGCGGCAACGACCTGCTGGAAACCGGCATCAAGGTTATCGACCTGGTTTGCCCGTTCGCCAAGGGTGGTAAGGTTGGTCTGTTCGGTGGTGCCGGTGTAGGCAAGACCGTAAACATGATGGAACTGATCCGTAACATCGCCATGGAACACAGCGGTTACTCCGTGTTCGCTGGTGTGGGTGAGCGTACTCGTGAGGGTAACGACTTCTACCACGAGATGAAGGACTCCAACGTTCTCGACAAGGTAGCGCTGGTCTACGGTCAGATGAACGAGCCACCAGGAAACCGTCTGCGCGTAGCGCTGACCGGCCTGACCATGGCTGAGAAGTTCCGTGACGAAGGTAACGACGTTCTGCTGTTCGTCGACAACATCTATCGTTACACCCTGGCCGGTACCGAAGTATCCGCACTGCTGGGCCGTATGCCTTCGGCAGTAGGTTACCAGCCGACCCTGGCTGAAGAGATGGGCGTTCTGCAAGAGCGCATCACCTCCACCAAGGAAGGTTCGATCACCTCCGTACAGGCCGTATACGTACCTGCGGACGACTTGACCGACCCGTCGCCAGCGACCACCTTCGCCCACTTGGACGCCACCGTCGTTCTGTCCCGTGACATCGCCTCCCTGGGTATCTACCCAGCGGTCGACCCACTGGACTCGACTTCGCGCCAGCTGGACCCGAACGTGATCGGCAATGAGCACTACGACACTGCTCGTGGCGTTCAGTATGTTCTGCAGCGCTACAAAGAGCTGAAGGACATCATTGCGATCCTGGGTATGGACGAACTGTCCGAGACCGACAAGCAACTGGTAGCCCGCGCTCGTAAGATCCAGCGCTTCCTGTCGCAGCCGTTCTTCGTGGCCGAAGTCTTCACCGGTTCGCCAGGCAAGTACGTTTCCCTGAAAGACACCATCGCTGGCTTCAGCGGCATCCTCAAAGGTGACTACGACCACCTGCCAGAACAAGCGTTCTACATGGTCGGCAGCATCGACGAAGCGATCGAGAAAGCCAAGAAACTGTAATTCCTGCGCCCCGCAAGGGGCGCTATCAGGTTGAGGCAAGCAGATGGCTATGACAGTCCATTGCGATATCGTCAGCGCGGAAGGAGAAATTTTCTCCGGTCTGGTCGAGATGGTGGTTGCGCACGGTAACCTGGGTGATCTTGGTATCGCTCCAGGCCACGCGCCGCTGATCACCAATCTGAAGCCAGGTCCGATCACGCTGACCAAGCAGGGTGGCGCCCAAGAGGTGTTCTACATCTCTGGTGGCTTCCTCGAGGTTCAGCCGAACATGGTCAAGGTGCTTGCCGATACCGTGCAACGTGCTGCAGACCTGGATGAAGCGCAAGCTCAGGAAGCCCTCAAGGCTGCTGAGAACGCCCTGAATCTGAAAGGCGCGGATTTCGACTACGGTGCCGCCGCCGCACGTCTGGCCGAGGCCGCAGCCCAGCTGCGTACCGTCCAGCAAATGCGCAAAGGCAAGTAATCGGCCTCGGCTGATAACTTCTGTTGCGATTGAGTAAAAGGGTAGCCTCGGCTACCCTTTTTCTTTTTCTGATTTTTCTCCCCTCGGTCTTTCACTGACCGCCCAGGATTGGTAGCCAGTAATGTCACTCGATATCGTTATTCTTGCCGCGGGCCAAGGCACTCGCATGCGCTCGGCGCTGCCCAAGGTGCTGCACCCGGTAGCCGGCAACTCCATGCTTGGCCATGTTATCCACAGTGCGCGCCAACTGCAGCCGCAAGGCATCCACGTGGTCATTGGCCATGGTGCGGAGCTGGTTCGCGAGCGTCTGGCCGCTGACGACTTGAACTTCGTCATGCAGGAAAAACAGTTGGGCACCGGCCATGCGGTAGCTCAGGCTCTGCCAGCCGTGACCGCCGACACCGTGCTGGTGCTGTACGGCGATGTACCATTGATCGAAGTGGAGACCCTGCAACGCCTGTTGGCCAAGGCCAATGACCAGCAGCTGGGCCTGCTTACGGTCACGCTCGACGACCCGACCGGCTATGGCCGCATCGTGCGGAACGAGCAAGGCCAGGTGACTGCCATCGTTGAGCACAAGGACGCCAACGATGCGCAGAAAGCGATCAAGGAAGGCAACACCGGTATTCTGGCCCTGCCAGCCGCGCGCCTGGCCGACTGGATGGGCCGCCTGTCGAACAACAACGCCCAGGGCGAGTACTACCTGACCGACGTCATCGCCATGGCAGTGGCTGACGGCCTGGTGGTGGCCACTGAACAGCCACACGACCCGATGGAAGTGCAGGGCGCCAACGATCGTCGTCAGCTGTCCGAGCTTGAGCGTCACTACCAGCTGCGTGAAGGCCGCCGCCTGATGGCTCAGGGTGTGACCCTGCGCGATCCGGCCCGCTTCGACGTACGGGGTGAAGTGACCGTTGGTCGTGATGTGCTGATCGACATCAACGTGATTCTCGAAGGCAAAGTGGTCATCGAGGACGATGTGCAGATCGGCCCTAACTGCGTCATCAAGAACACCACCCTGCGCAAAGGCGCGGTGGTCAAAGCCAACAGCCACCTTGAAGGCGCCGTGATGGGCGAGGGCAGCGATGCCGGCCCGTTCGCCCGCCTGCGCCCGGGCAGCGTGCTGGACGCCAAGGCCCATGTGGGTAACTTTGTCGAACTGAAAAACGCCCACCTGGGTGAAGGCGCCAAGGCAGGTCACCTGACCTACCTGGGCGACGCTGAAATCGGTGCACGCACCAATATCGGCGCTGGCACCATCACCTGCAACTACGATGGCGCCAACAAGTTCAAGACGGTAATGGGCGAGGACGTGTTTATCGGCTCGAACAACTCGCTGGTGGCGCCTGTGGAAATCAAGGCCGGCGCGACCACCGCAGCCGGTTCAACCATCACCCAGACCGTCGAAGCTGCCGACCTGGCTGTAGGCCGTGCGCGCCAGCGCAATATCTCGGGCTGGAAGCGGCCGGAGAAAATCAAGAAGAGCTGAGTTACCCACAGCTGCTTCGATCGAAAGCCGACTTATGCGAATAAGTCGGCTTTTTTATTGGCCGATCGGTAATCCAGTGGGACCGCGCCAAATCTGACAAAACTATCCACAGGGCAGCAACTGCTTGACGAAACGGGCGTGTTAGGTTTTGATTGCAACCATTATCTTTCGAAACGAAACTTAAGAGCAAATGTCGAAACGAAATACACCCCAGCGGCGGCACAATATCCTGGCTTTGCTCAGCGAACAGGGTGAGGTGAGCGTGGACGCCTTGGCCAAGCGTTTCGAAACTTCGGAAGTGACCATTCGCAAAGACCTCGCTGCCCTCGAAACCAATGGCCTGTTGCTGCGGCGCTATGGCGGTGCGGTACCGGTGCCGCAAGAACTGCTCGGTGAGCCGGCCCAGCCTGTGTCTTCCTACAAGAAGGCCATTGCGCGTGCCGCTGTCGGGCGTATCCGCGAACATGCGCGCATCATCATCGACAGCGGCAGCACCACCGCCGCGATGATCCCCGAGCTAGGGCGTCAGCCAGGCCTGGTGGTGATGACCAATTCGCTGAACGTGGCCCGTGCCATCTGTGACCTTGAACACGAGCCTGTGCTGCTGATGACCGGTGGCACCTGGGACCCTCATTCTGAATCATTCCAGGGGCAGGTCGCCGAGCAGGTATTGCGCTCCTACGATTTCGACCAACTGTTCATCGGTGCGGACGGCATCGACCTTGGCCGGGGGACCACCACCTTCAACGAGTTGCTTGGGTTGAGCCGGGTCATGGCCGAAGTCGCCCGTGAAGTGATCGTAATGGTCGAGTCGGACAAGGTGGGGCGCAAGATCCCTAACCTTGAGCTGCCCTGGAGCAGCGTGCACACCCTTATTACAGATGAACGCCTGCCCGCCGCGGCACGCGAACACATTCAAGCTCGCGGCATCAACCTGATCTGCGCCGCGATCAGCCAGGAGAAATAAAACATGTGTGGAATCGTTGGTGCTGTCGCCGAGCGCAATATCACAGCCATCCTGATCGAGGGCCTCAAGCGTCTTGAGTACCGTGGTTACGACAGCGCCGGCCTGGCCGTTCTGACCCAGGCGGGTGAACTTGAGCGCCGTCGCCGTATCGGCAAGGTGAGCGAGTTGCAAGCTGCTGTCGCCGCTGACCCGCTGGTAGGTCAGCTGGGTATTGCCCACACCCGTTGGGCGACCCACGGTGCGCCGACCGAAGGCAACGCCCACCCGCACTTCTCGGGCGATGAAGTGGCTGTGGTGCACAACGGCATCATCGAAAACCACGAAGAGCTGCGCGAAGAGCTGAAAGGCCTGGGCTACGTCTTCAGTTCGCAGACTGACACCGAGGTCATCGTCCACCTGATCCACCACACCCTGAAGAGCATCCCGGACCTGACCGATGCCCTGAAAGCCGCGGTGAAACGCCTGCATGGCGCCTATGGCTTGGCACTGATCAGCGCCGGGCAGCCTGACCGCCTGGTAGCTGCACGCAGCGGCAGCCCGCTGGTCATCGGCCTGGGCCTGGGCGAGAACTTCCTGGCCTCCGACCAGCTGGCGCTGCGCCAAGTCACCGACCGCTTCATGTACCTGGAGGAAGGCGATATCGCTGAAATCCGTCGTGACCAGGTCACCATCTGGGACCAGCAAGGCAACAAGGTTCAACGCGAAACCGTGCAGTACCATGAAGGTGCTGAAGCTGCCGACAAAGGCAACTATCGCCACTTCATGCTCAAGGAAATCCACGAGCAGCCAAGTGTGGTCCAGCGCACCCTGGAAGGCCGCCTGGGCAAGGGCAACGTGTTGGTACAGGCCTTCGGCCCGCAGGCCGCCGAACTGTTCGCCAAAGTGCGCAACGTGCAGATCGTTGCCTGTGGTACCAGCTACCACGCCGGTATGGTTGCCCGTTACTGGCTGGAAAGCCTGGCTGGCATCCCGTGTCAGGTGGAAGTGGCCAGCGAATTCCGTTACCGCAAGGTCGTGGTGCAGCCGGATACCCTGTTCGTCTCCATCTCGCAGTCGGGCGAAACTGCTGACACCCTGGCCGCGCTGCGTAACGCCAAGGAGCTGGGCTTCCTCGGCAGCCTGGCAATCTGCAACGTGGGCATCAGCTCGCTGGTGCGTGAGTCGGACCTGACTCTGCTGACCTTGGCCGGCCCGGAAATCGGTGTGGCCTCGACCAAAGCCTTCACCACTCAGCTGGTGTCGCTGATGCTGCTGACCCTGGCCCTGGGCCAAGTGCGCGGTACTCTGGAAGAGGGCGTCGAAGCCGAGCTGGTTGAAGAGCTGCGTCGCCTGCCGACCCGCCTGGGTGAAGCCCTGGCCATGGACGCTACTGTCGAGAAAATCGCCGAGCTGTTCGCCGACAAGCACCACACCTTATTCCTCGGCCGGGGTGCACAGTACCCGGTGGCGATGGAAGGTGCGCTCAAGCTCAAGGAAATCTCCTACATCCACGCTGAAGCGTACCCGGCAGGCGAGTTGAAGCACGGCCCGTTGGCATTGGTGGATAACGACATGCCGGTGGTTACCGTTGCCCCGAACAACGAACTGCTGGAGAAGCTGAAGTCCAACCTGCAGGAAGTGCGTGCCCGTGGTGGCGAGTTGGTAGTGTTCGCCGACGAGCACGCTGGCATGACCAATGGTGAAGGCACTCACGTGATCAAGGTGCCGCACATCGCCGATGCGCTGGCGCCGATCCTGTACACCATTCCACTGCAACTGCTGTCGTACTACGTGGCCGTGCTCAAAGGCACCGACGTGGATCAGCCGCGTAACCTGGCCAAGTCGGTGACTGTTGAGTAAGAGGCTGTCATGACCGGTAAAAATAGATTTAGGGAATTAAACCTGTCGCAAGGGAAATAAAGCTGTCGCGGGTAACCCTGTTCGTGACCAATCCGGGTTGGCGGGGTGCAGTGATGCACGCCGTTGTCCCGACTTGGAATTACGCCTCAGAATCTAATTGACAGGTGTGTCACGCTGTATAGGCTTGTAGTCGAGGACTGCAACTGCGCATCCGTTGGGACTGGGTACCAGCAAGGCCCCCCCGCAATTTCGGCAGCAGAGAATGCTGGTTTCTCTGAAGTAGTGACGACGGGCATAGCCGGTCGGATTCTGAACCCAAGGTCGCAAGGCTGGGAGTTAAAGGATCGCTGCGACTACTCCTCGAACCTTCCGAAAAGGCACCTTTGGGTGCCTTTTTTACACCTTATTTCTGGCAATGTTTGCTCAACCGCAACCTTTGAACGATGACGCGGGATCAGTCGCTGAGGGGCCAACCCATCCATGCTGTTGCGTATCCAACCTGATGAATCTTTGCGCTCATATGTTGACCGCAATTTGCTCGTGAATTTTATGGACTGGAGGGTAGACAGGTTACGATGGCTTTCTGAAGGGGAGATTACTCACCAAGCAGTTAAGGTGATCGCCTCAACGATGGGTTGGCAAGGATGCTATGGCTTCAACCGCTTGCTGCACGAACACACTCAATTGCCCCTGCAGTTTGTTATCAGGGATACCCGAGATGCCAGTTATTCTCGAACGGCGTATCTCAAACCCCGAATGGCGATTACTAATTCCGACTTGCACGCCTACTGCCCGGAATGCGTCAGGCAGGACGTGCAGGATTTGGGCTTTTCCTACTGGCGACGAAATTTCCCTGATCATGTGAGCGTGTGTGCCACACACAATGTGGTGCTGCTGTCCACTTGCCCATATTGCGATCAACCTTTCTCATCAAAAGGCCACAATCTCGATGTGATGTGGAGAAAGTGTTCTGGGCGACACCTCGGTAACGCAGAGAGCGTAATGAACTTGGATGAAGATGCTCTCAAACATGCTCGCTTCGTAGAAGCGCTATGCGCTTATGAATTCTCCATTTCAATCCATTCTGCAGTGGCCATTCTCTCCGATAAGTTGCGCAGCCTCAAGAAACTGACGAAGCGGATGAAATCTGAGCGGACAGCCATGATTGAGTATCTCGATCGGATTTCAAATAATTTGGAAGAAAAAAGATTTGAGAGTCCTGTTGTAAAGACGGAATTTTTCCCCGAAGAAATTTTGAAAATCGTGGTTTATGCCTATGAGACTTTCGATGAATTTGTTGTTGATTTGTACGAGTATGATAAAGATTTGATTCCTATTGAGTCTCTATGGCGAAATTATGGTAATGGTAGGTATGCGACCACTTGTCGGGAATAGCTGACTGAGCGTTGCTGCACTTGCATGTTAAGTCTTGGTCGATTGGGTAACAATTTCTAGTAGGTTTCGTGCTTCTGGGTAGCGATTCCTTTTTTCTAGGCACCGATGCAGTGTGGGCACCAACGCGAAAATATGACTAGCTCGAACAGGGAAATTCGTGGCCGAGTATTTCAGTCTTTGAATGCTCAATTCAATTGATTCGCATAGTTGCCTGTCGCGAGCACTCCAATCGATTTTTTGATTGTTGCCTACGCGACCACTTGGCATCCGCTTAGTTTGAGCCATCAACCAGTCATTATCGTTCCGGTATAGCCATTGATAGACCTTGGGGAGCATTGATCTCAGGCTTTTCGGACTGGCGTCTGGATTCATGCCGATGGCGCTAACCCACTCCGCACGGTGATTGTGTAGCAGTAGCTCCCTGCGCTGAGTTGTCCAAGCAGCCATCAGTAGAGGATCAGCACTTAGGATCCTGTTTATTGTAGAAACCGAAACGTCATATCGTTCCGCTATGGAATGTTTCTCCACTCCTTTGCCCAAGCAACCCAAGATTTGTTCCCGAAGCTCGGGTTTCAGCTTTTTAGGCTTCAGTTTTTTGAAGGCTCTATCCCTGATTTCCTGACCTTTAAATCGGTGTGCTGCTTTATCGCCTACTGCTCGTCTTCCGTGGTCTGGAGACTGTACTGGGGTTTCCTGATCCCCTGGCGACTGAAATCTTTTTAACGCACATAAAAACGGCGCAAACTCGCCGAATATACAGGTGATCAAAATCAGATGTTTGAGCGGATGGGAGTAAACGCGCGGTGTACGGGTCAGACTCTGTATAAAAGTTTCAGCTCTCTTTGGAGTGGTCGGAAGCGAGGCCAGTGGAAGATACGGTTGCAGTTGTGAAGCGAACGAAGCTAGGTCTGCTTGGGCATCAAAGCATGCTTCTGTATTGACTGAGAGGCGACGAATAGCTTCGTTATAAGCAGCCGTGACATTTTCTGGACGAAATTGCTCAGAAATGCCTAGCTTGGCTAACTCAATCACTGAGTGTCCTAAACGCTTGAGGGTTTGTACCACTGTCGGGCATACGGGCTGCTCTGCAACGCTCGCTATTAGGTGCTCGGCAGGTAATACCCAGTGCGCAGAGTCCGACCACTGCCGGTTGGCCGAGCAAATCCTGATGAGAGTTCCGTGCTTAGGGCATAACGTGACGCCTGGATACTGATGGGACAGGTGCCAGTAGGCGACCCCATGATTGATACGGTCTTCCCTTAAACATTCGAGGCATGCTTTCAATGGGTGCTCTGCGCCAAAGCGACCGGTCACCAGACCCAGGCGATATTTTAAGGTGCCCAAAGAATTGTTTGAAACTGTATGAAAGACGTCGTCAATTCTTTCCTTGGATTGAAAAGGAAAAAACAACGGCAATATCGTATGTTCTGTAATGATGTTGAATGGGCTTCCCCATACTTCTTTGGCTTTTTGGGGCAAAGAGTTTAGTCTGCTAGGAAAGTCATGCTGCACACTACTTGATCCCTCACCAAATAGCCATGCAGTGGTGCTAGCCTTAGTAACGTGGCACATAAAACGATGCTGACGACAACAAATACTGAAAAAGGTCTCATCCGGTAGCCATCGAACGACAGGGACAGATGCATTTGCAGAATCAGCCATTTCCCTCACCAAACGCTTGTCGTTTTCAACATTTTATTTGATTGGGGCTAAACCCTTAAATTATCAGTTGAGATAAGGGGGTGAAGATATATATCCGATGGGTGTGAGGCGCACGGTTGATCTAGATAATGACCCAAGCTGGACAATTTTGAATCCAGTCGCGACCCAGAGAGGGATGACTTTTCAGTTGTCACCCTGTTAACCACGGCGGTAACATACCCTGCTAAGCGAAGCGCTTTAAAATGTGCACACAGATACGTGTACACCCAGCGAATCCATTGCAGATAGCTGCTAACTATGTCCTAGATTCTTAACACGTATGAATAATAAGGAAGTATTGAATGAAATCTGACTAGTTAATTAGCGCTAGAATTCAGATAGACAAAGGCCCAAGTGCGACCTTGGGCCTCTGTGGATAAGTCAGAATTTAGCGACCTGACCTTTCCATTGTCTATTCCGAACATGCGGGACGTCAAGTCCTGCAGGGCTTCGTTCATCCACAAGAAGGTGAGCGTTATCCACAACCCGCACTCTTGGGTACGCCCGGGAGGCAAGGGCTATAGGGGCATCCAGCAAATTATCCCCAGGCTGGATGACGATCCTAGGTCCGTAGACATTGGACTGTATTGATGACTTTGCAGGAGAGATTTGCCCTCATCAGGAGCCGACAAGCTCACTTCGCGTGGGGCGATATCTACACGCCTTCGATTTTAGCGGTTCCACGAGAAGCCCCTAAGGGCTCTCGTATCAGCAGAATGAATAGCCGGAAGCTCGGCCGTGCGATTCACTCGCTGTCCACCCCAGAAGCGGTGTTCGCACAGCTCGCGCTCTTCCATCCTCAGCTGCTCGATATTCACGAGCAGAAGATGCTGTGGCCATATCACGCCCCGCATCCATTGCACGGGCATCCACTCACCAAAGGACATTTTTCTCATCCTGTCACTGGGACGATGGAAATTGCCAAGCAAATTGGCTTCAAGCATCACCAGGTGGTGATTACCACTAAAGCTGGTAGCCGACAGAGAATGCCCTTTCCCTATCAGGGGGACCTTTTACTGTATTTGATGGGTTCAGATGGGAAACCCTACGCGGTCAATTGGACGGTGAAGGATCAAGCTCATGCCTTCAGCGAGAGGCGCTACTCAGCAGCCAAGACCCCTAATCAGCAAAAAAAGGACCGTGATCATGCTGAGCTACGCACAGCCCTAGAGCAACTGCATTACGCAAGCGGCGGTATCAGGACCGTGCAAATGTCTTTGGATCGTCTGGACCCGATCGTCATGGGCAATCTCGATCTGCTATTTCCGATGCATGGCTTGCCGCTGACCCACGACCCCGAGCTGCTCAGGGAGTTTAGCGCTGAGATTGAGGGCGCTGTGCATGCTGGGGCCTTGATCCACCCCATCATTTACCGGTATGCAGCCCGATGGGGTAAGCGTGACCAGTTTATTGCGAAGGTCTACCAAGACATCTGGGACCGAAAGCTGCCAGTAAATTTCTTCAAGCCGATTCTGATCGACCATCCTCTCGATACCGACGGTGGTGATCTGCTGGCAGCCTACGGCAAATTTTTCTTGGAGATTGAGCCGTGATCACGGGCGCTAGGTTATTTGCGCCTGAAGGTTATCGGAGCCTTGTCAAAGGCCACTATTACCATTTCCTGAACAGTGATGCGGTCCACAACCGGGTGCGCTTGGTGGAGTTCAGTGATCTAGCGAAAGACGTGCGCACCACCTTGATCACCCTCACAAGGTTCGAGTTCGAAGAAGCGCTCGAAGCGGGTGCGCTGCTGGCGTCAGGGGAGACGGACAAATTTCCGCCATGGCTGGAACCGATTAAGGGGATCGCAATTTCAGATCGTGAAACGAAGCGGGTTTCTGCTAAGGAAACCTACGACCAAAAGGTCAACCGCCGTTTTCTGGCTATCTCAGGCCTGATGGTTCGTCTCCAGGAGGTTCTAGCCAGTGACGATCCGGACGCTGTAATTAACGCTCATGCCAAAAGCCAGTCGCCTCAGCAAAATGCAGCTCGCTTGAGGTTGTGGTTCTACACTTACATTACTTTTGGACAAAACAAGTGGGCTCTCATGCCTCCCCTGCACCGCATCGGGAGGTGGGACAGGGAGGGGCCGGGGAAATTACGCAGGCTGGGCCGGCCATCACCCAATGGCAAAGAGTGGGGTTACCGGGCCGATAGCGCCATGAGGGAAAGAATCCTTTCTGCGTATCTTAGGTTCCGTTCCGCTGACAAAACATATAGTCAAGTTTACCGAAAAATCCTTACAGAGGAATTTGGTTGCGTTTCCGTTGAACGAAATGGAGTAGCATTTTTCATCAATCGTAAAGGGCACCCATTTCCAACTATTGACCAAGTGCGTTACTGCATCGAACAACAAGTTAGCGCTAAAGAGAAATCTATTGGCGTAAGAGGTAAACAAAAGACCCGCGACCAGAGCGGCAGTTTGGGCAGTTTCTCAGAACGCTTGACGAATCTAAATCAGCAGGTCGAGTTTGATGGTTACTACATAGTTGAAAAACTTTCGGGCCTGACAGAGGGTAGCCCCGTTGACGGATTTTGCGTCGTTCGTGCCGTGTGTGGATTGTCCGGAATGGTGGTTGGCATTGGATTTGCCGAAGGTAAAGAAACCAAAGAAGCTTATCGGATGTGTCTGTTTTCCATGGCTGTCGACAAAGTATGGTTTTGTGGGCTTTTCGGAGTAACCATCAAACCGGACTGGTGGCCCTGCGAAGGCTTGGCAGGTGGGCTGGTGTTTGATCGAGGTCCTGCAGCAGCCCTGGACACGGAGCCTGAGATCCACTGGCTAGGCACACTTGAAAATACGCCAGTTTTTTCTGGCCAGTCTAAAGCTACGGTTGAGTCATCGCACCCGCGAGCAAAATCCGACCTCGATCAACCCACCTATGTTCATAGCACACTGAATTTTGTCCAAATGGCCCGCAGGGAGATTCACCAAGTCCTGAAAGACAACCGGTCGTCTGACGCAAGTGGCCGCATGGAAACCGAAATGTATTGGTGCGGAATAAAGCCCACCCCGCTGGGTATCTGGAATTACTGGGACAGCCGCTTCCGTAATTCTGCAATCGGGATGCAGCAAGAGGTTGCCATAAAGAGCTTCCTGTCTGTGCACCCGGCCGTTGTACGTCAAGACGCAGTCTATCTGTACGGGCGCAAGTATAGGTCTGTTGATTTGATCAATACCGGGATATTTGATCGAGTTGCTAGGAGCAGCGTTATTGAAGTTGATGTATATGTACTGACTATGTGCGTTCGGCATATATGGATTGAGGTAGGAGGCACACTGTTCGAACTGGACTTTGTAACGACGCAAAGGACCGTTGACGGTGATCGGGACATATCATTACGTGATCTTCAGTCACTAGATGCCTTAAGGCGAAAATCTCAAACTTTGCTTCGTAATGAGATGCCGGCAATTCATCAATTTCACGATGATAGATTCAAAGAAGATACCGGTGAAGAGTGTAAAGGTGGCGTGAGAAGAATTGGTCGACCACCTAAATCGGCATCTGCGCAGCGAGATACAGATGACTATGATCGATTCCGAGGTAAAGCCAAATGAATGTAAGGGATCCATCATCCCCACATTCCAACCGTCCACCTGATTCCCGATGCTGTGCTCCCGATTTCTTTCTGGAGCC
>NZ_JBWKXT010000004.1:104098-160005 GCF_059423245.1 Pseudomonas sp. GW460-LB5 | reverse complement strand
TCAGCCCTGCCCGAACCCCTGTAGGAGCAGCCTTGTGCTGCGAAGAGGCCGGTAAGGCTAAAGATTATCTTCGGCTGCAATGGCCTCTTTGCAGCACAAGGCTGCTCCTACAGGGGTCTGTGGTAAGTCGCCGATCGCGACACAAGGCCGCTCCTGCAGGGTCTGTGGCAACAGGTCAGGATCATGAAATGTACGTCATCTATGCCTGATGAAACGTAGGGCAATGCTACGCTCGCGGAAATACTCAGCACGGATACCCACCATGGACATGAACTGGCACCAGGCCCTGCAAGAGAGCCTGCGATGGCTGGCAATCGCTTCGTTCATCACCCTTGTCTGCTTTACCGCTGCCGCGACACTGGCTGTACGTTGCACGCGCTGGGGCAGCCAGTTCTGGCAGCTTGCCGGGCCCTACTTCAGTTTCAGGCGCAGTTGGCGGCCACTGCTGGTGTTTGCGCTGTTGCTGGTGTTGACGCTGTTCTCGGTGCGCCTCAACGTACTGTTCTCGTTCTGGTACAACGGCTTCTACAGTGCCTTGCAAGGCCTGGATCAATCCGCTTTCTGGTACATGCTCGGCGTCTTTGCCGTACTGGCCACCATCCATGTACTGCGTTCGCTGTTCACCTTCTATGTAACCCAGGCATTCAGCATTCGTTGGCGGGTCTGGCTCACCGAGCGTCTGACCCACGACTGGATGCATGGCGATGCCTACTACCGTGGTCAGTTTCTGGCCGAGCCGGTGGACAACCCTGACCAGCGTATCGAACTGGATGCCAATGCATTTGTCACCAACTCGGTCACCCTGGCCTTGGGTGCTGTCAGTGCACTGGTGTCGCTGGTGGCCTTCACCGGGATCCTCTGGTCGCTGTCGGCACCGCTGGCGGTTGCTGGTGTGGAAGTCCCCCGGGCGATGGTGTTTGCCGTGTACCTGTATGTCATCGTTGCCACCTGGATTGCCTTCCGCCTGGGGCGCCCGTTGATCCGTCTGAACTTCCTCAATGAAAAACTCACCGCCAACTTTCGCTATGCGCTGATGCGCCTGCGCGAGAATGCCGAGAACATTGCCTTCTACCAAGGCGCCTCGGTGGAGCGTGGCACGTTACTGGGCCGCTTTGGCGCCTTGATCGTCAATGCCTGGGCGCTGGTGTTCCGGAACCTGAAATTCAGTGGTTTCAACCTGGGTGTTAGCCAGGTTGCCGTGGTGTTCCCGTTTATACTCCAGGCGCCACGCTTCTTCAGCGGTGCGATCAAGTTGGGTGACGTGATGCAGACCGCCCAGGCCTTTGGCCAGGTGCAGGATTCATTGTCGTTCTTCCGCGAATCTTACGATGCGTTCGCTCAATACCGGGCCACCCTCGACCGTCTGACCGGTTTTCTTGATGCCAACCAGCAGGCGAGCGCCTTGCCGCGTGTCACCCTCGAGGCTCAGCAGCATGGGCTGGAAATCATTGATCTGCAGGTGCTGCGGCCAGACGGGCATGCCCTTGTCGCTGACCTTGGCCTGAGCCTGCACGCCGGTCAGGCATTGTTGATCAAGGGCCCGTCGGGCAGTGGTAAAACTACCCTGCTGCGAGCCCTGGCGGGCCTTTGGCCTTACGCTGAAGGTAAGGTCAGGCGCCCGCCAGGCCATCAGGCGTTGTTCCTGTCGCAGCGCCCCTACCTGCCGCTGGGCGACTTGCGGGCGGTCATCGCCTACCCGGCAGCCAGCAAGCCCGAGGACGAAGGACGTATGCAACAGGCCTTGCGCCAGGTCAACCTGGCTCATCTGGCGGAGCGGCTGGAGGTCAGTTGCGACTGGTCGCATATTCTCTCGGTGGGCGAGCAGCAGCGCCTGGCGTTCGCACGGGTGCTGTTCAACCGGCCTCAGGTAGTGTTCCTCGATGAGTCCACTTCGGCGATGGACGAAGGGCTCGAGCACGCCCTGTATTCGCTGCTGCGCACGGAAATGCCGGGTGCGCTGCTGGTCAGTGTTGGCCATCGCAGCACACTGGCGGGGTTCCATACTCACCGGCTGGAGGTGGATGGGCACGGGGGCTGGTCGTTGCTCAAGCAGGAGCCGGCGTTGGCCTAGTCCGGTATGCTCAACGTAACAGCATCACCCCCACCAGGGTGGTGCTGGCAAGCCCTGCGCCGACCAGGAAGGTTGCCTGGAACCCCGCACCATCCCACAACAACCCTGCCACCACGCTGGCCGTCAGCAGTGCCACCCCGGTCAGCAGGTTGAACAGGCCGAAGGCGGTCCCGCGCAGGTTGGCCGGTGCGCTGTCGGCGATCATGGCCGCGAAGATGCCTTGGGTGAAGCCCAGGTGCAGGCCCCAGGCGGCAACCCCCAAGGCCAGCCCCGCCCAGCCAGACAGCAGGGCCAGCAACAGGTCGGCGGCGATCAGCAGCCCCAGCCCCGTCATCAGCACGCCGCGGCGCCCCAGACGGTCCGACATTACCCCGGCAGGGTAGGCCGACACCGAGTAGGCCAGCGCCATCAGCACCAGCACCGCAGGCGCCCACATTGGCGCCAGGCCCATGTCCTGGGCGCGCAGTAGCAGGAAGGCCTCGCTGAAGCGGGCAAGGGTGAACAAGGTGGCCAGGCCGATCAGCCGCCAGTAGGCCGGGCCCAGGCGTACCCGTTCGTGCACCGCCAGCGGTGCGCGCACGGGCGGTGTCGTGGCAGGCGTTTCAGGTTCGTGCACGAAGGCGATGAGGATGTACACCGCCACCAACGCCGGGATCACCGACACCCAGAACACCCTCTGGAAGTGGCTCGCGGTCAGCCACATCAGCACGATCGCCAGCAATGGCCCGAGGAAAGCGCCAACCGTATCCAGCGCCTGACGCAGGCCAAAGGCGGCACCACGCAACTCGGGGGGCGTGACATCAGCCACCAACGCATCACGCGGCGCCCCACGTATGCCTTTGCCGACCCGGTCGACGAAACGTGCTGCGATCAGCCACTCCAGCCCGGAGGCCATGGGGAATACTGGCTTGGTCAGCGCGCCCAAGCCGTAGCCGAGCACGGTCAGCAGCTTGCGCTTGCCCAGCCGGTCGCTGAGCGCGCCGGAAAACACTTTGGTGATCGAGGCGGTTGCCTCGGCGATACCTTCGATAACGCCCACAGCAACCACCGAAGTGCCGAGCACGGTGACCATGTACAGTGGCAGCAGGGCGTGGATCATCTCCGAGGAAATGTCCATGAACATCGACACGAAGCCCAGCGCCCAGACACTGCGCGGGATCTTTGGCAAGGTTCGGCTGGCATTAACGGCGCCGCTTTCTTCATTGCTGCGCATCTGGGGTCTCGTCAGCGTTGCTACGTTCAAACTGTAGGAGCCCACGCGCAGGATGCAAACCGGAACCACGACCGGTCAGGCCAAGCTGCGCACCCGCCGCCAGACGGTGCTGCGGCTGACCCCCAGGCGCCGCGCGGCCTCGTCCATGTCGCCGTCGCAGCAAGCCAGCACCTGACGCGCATGGGCCGTTTCGGCTGCTTTGCCCAGGCTACGCAGGTTGTCGGTGGCGGCATGGGGCAGCTTCGCCGCTGCAGCCGCGCCGGCCTCGAAGAACTCCGGGAACAACGTGGCCAAGTCGACCTTGTCATCGTGGCCCTGCGGACTCAGGCACAAGGCCGCGCGCTCGGCGATGTTCTCCAGCTCACGCATGTTGCCCGGCCAAGGGTGGCGCAGCATCAATGGCAGAATGTGCTGCACGTGCTCGTCACTTGAAGGCGGCAAGCCCCTGGCTCGGCAGTGGCGCGCAAGCAGGGCATTGAACAGCGGCACGATGTCTGCGATCCGCTCGCGTAGCGGCGGTACGGCCAGGCGCAGGATATTCAGGCGGTAATACAGGTCCTGGCGAAAGCGCTGGTCGGCGATGCGCGCGGGCAGGTCGCAATGGGTGGCGGCAATCACCCGGATATCCACTGCCTTCGGCTGGCAGGCGCCCAAACGCAGCACCTCGCGCTCCTGCAGCACCCGCAGCAGGCGGGTTTGCAGGGCCACCGGCATGTCACCTATTTCGTCGAGGAACAAGGTGCCGGTGTGCGCCAGCTCGATCAGGCCGGGCTTGCCGCCTTTGCGCGAACCGGTGAAGGCACCGTCCTCGTAGCCGAACAGTTCACTTTCAAGCAGCGACTCGGGCAGCGCCGCACAGTTGATCGCCACGAACGGCCCCTGTTGGCGCGGGCTGGCGTGGTGCATGCTTTGCGCCAGCAACTCCTTGCCGGTACCACTCTCGCCGGTGATCAGCACCGTGGCGTCGGCCTGTGCGTAGCGCTGAGCCAGGCTCAGGATGGCGCGAAATGCCGGCGCGTCACCGAGCAGTTGCTCGAAGCGATGGCGCGCCTTGAACGGGCGCGCATCGGGCTGTTCACGGCCGCGCCGTGGCAGGCGGTGTGTGGGGGGCTCACCAGCCTTGGCACTCAGGGTCACCAGGCTGTCGAATGTATGGCGCAGGCTTTCGGCATCCAGCGCCAGCACGCCTTGGGCACCCGCGGCGTCGGCCAACTGGCATACCGTTGGCGAGCCGATGATCACCTCGAAGCCATCCGCGACCAAGCGTTCGACCTGATCCCGGGCCTGCTCCAGGCTGGTGTAGGTGTGTTCGCGAATCTGCAGGGTGAACAGCGCCTGCATCGCCGCCAGTTCCGGGTACGGCTGGGCGAAACTGAGGATACCCACCCGGCTGGCCCGGTCGCGGGCCTGCACCAGGGCACGGATCAGGTCGAACTCGCCCAGGTGCAGGGTTCGCACCGAGGTAATCAGGTGATGTCGCAAGTAATCGGCGGCAGCCCCGGAACACAGAATGACGTCTGCCTGCTGGTGGCTTTCCAGCTTGCGCGCCAGTGGCAGCAGGTCGGCCAGGCTGGTTTCGATGACCTCTATACGGGCTTGTTGCCGGTAGTCGGCGCTTACTTGCTCGATCAGTTGCGCCATGCGGCTGGGAGCGGCGGGGCGATGCAGGTGGGTAACCAGCGCAACCACGCGGGGCAGGTAAGCGGTGACGGGCATACAGGCTCCTTGTCTACAGCAATTGGGGCATTACAGAGGGTTTACCAGGTGCCCGCCATCCACGGCCACGATGCTGCCGGTCATGAATGCGCCGGCATCACTGGCCAGCAACAGCAAAGGGCCGTCCAGTTCGTGCAGTTGCCCCAGGCGGCGCATCGGCACGTGGTTTTTGATGTAACCCTGACCGTCCTCGCTGTCGAAGTAGTCTTCGTTCATCTCGGTCCTGAAGTAGCCTGGGGCAATGGCATTGACGCGGATCCGGTAGCGGGCCAGCTCCAGTGCCATGGCCTTGGTCAGTTGCACCACGGCGGCCTTGGCCGTGCAGTAGTGGCTCAGGCCGCTGCCGACCCGCAGGCCGAGGATCGAGGCGATGTTGACGATGCTGCCTGGCTGCCCGGCCTTGACCAGGCGCTGGGCTGCGCACTGGGCAACATGAAACACACCGTCGAGGTTGGTCGAGAGCATGCGTTGCCAGTCCTGCTCCCTCATATCGAGAAAGCGCCCGGGGTCGCCGATACCGGCATTGTTGATGATCACGTCGACCACGCCAAAGCGTGCCTCGGCTTGGTCGAAGGCCTGCTCGACGCTGTCGCGGCGGGTCACGTCCAGTGCCACGGCAAGTGCTTCACCGCCGTTGGCCTGCAGTGCGTCGGCCAGCGCCTGCAGGCGCTCGACCCTGCGCGCTGCCAGCACCACCCGGGCGCCAGCAGCCTGGGCCAGGCGTGCGAAATGCGCGCCCAGGCCGCTGGAGGCCCCGGTGACCAGCACGGTCTTGCCAGTCAAGGAAAATGTGTTTGCAAGCATGCTGTCGGCCCTTGGTCAAAGTACTTCGAACAGGCCGGCGGCACCCATGCCACCGCCCACGCACATGGTCACAACCACGAACCGCTCCCCGCGCCGTTTGCCTTCGAGCAAGGCATGCCCGACCATCCGCGCACCGCTCATGCCATAGGGATGGCCGATGGCGATGGCGCCGCCGTTGACGTTCAGCCGCGCGGGGTCGATACCCAGCTTGTCGCGGCAATACAGCACCTGGCAGGCGAACGCTTCGTTGAGTTCCCACAGGCCGATGTCGCCCACCTTCAGCCCATGCTGCTTGAGCAGGCGCGGCACGGCGTATACCGGGCCAATGCCCATCTCTTCCGGGGCCAGGCCGGCCACCGCGATGCCCCGGTAAAGGCCCAGCGGCTCAAGGTTGCGCTGCTCGGCCAGGCGCGCGTTCATCAGTACGCAGGCGCTGGCACCGTCGGACAGCTGGCTGGCATTGCCGGCGGTGATGCAGCCGCCTTCGAGCACGGGTTTCAAGCCGGTCAGGTCCTCCAGGCGTGTCTGCGGGCGGTTGCCTTCGTCCTGCGTCAGGGTCACCTCGCGGTAACTGACCTCGCCGGTCTGCTTGTCTTTGATCAACTGCTGCGCTGTCACGGGCACGATTTCGGTCTCGAACAACCCGTTGCGCTGGGCGGCGGCGGTGCGCAGCTGTGACTGTAGGGCGTAGGCGTCCTGGGCGTCGCGGCTGATGCCATAGCGCTTGGCCACGTGCTCGGCAGTCTGCAGCATCGGCATGTAGGCATGTGGGACACGTTGAATCACGCGGCTGTCCTGCTCGGCCAATGCCCATTCCAGGTTACGCGCCTGTACCGCGCTGATGTTTTCCTGGCCGGCGCCGACGGTCACCTGCATGCCATCGACCATGATCTGTTTGGCGGCGGTGGCGATTGCCATCAGCCCGGAGGCGCACTGGCGGTCCAGGGTCTGGCCGCTGACCGACACCGGCAGGCCGGCAGCCAGCGCGCTCATGCGGCCCAGGTTCCAGCCAGCGGTGCCGGAGGGCATCGCGGTACCCATTACCAGGTCTTCGATTTCATCACCGGCGATGCTGGCGCGGACCACCGCCGCCTGGATGGCCTGCGCGGCCAGGCTCGGCGAGCGGGTGTTGTTCAGCGCGCCGCGAAAGGCCTTGCCGATCGGGGTACGGGCGGTGGAGAGAATGACGGCTTCTTTCATGTCCGGGGTTCCTTGATGAACAGGGGAGAACGGCTCATAGGCTGGCCGTGCGCAACTTCGCACTGGAAGCCAGGCGCCGCAGCAACGGGGCTGGCTGTAGCCACATGTGGCCATAGGCGCCGAGCGCTTCGCGCTGTTGCTCGATGCCCGCCAGCACGTTGTCCAGGCCCAGCTCGCGGGCATAGTGCAGTGGGCCCCCACGCCAGGCCGGGAAGCCGTAGCCGTTGGTCCACACCAGGTCGATGTCGCCACTGCGCAGGGCAATGCCTTCATCGAGCACCTGCAGGCCCTCGTTGATCAGCATGAACAGGCAGCGGTCGTGGATTTCGGCGTCGCTGATGGTGCGCCGGGTGATGCCCAGCCTGGCCGCCAGTTGCGCCGCAATCTGCTCCACTTCCGGGTCTTCGATGCGTTCGCGGCCTTCGTAGCGGTAGAACCCGCGCCCGCTCTTCTGGCCGTAGCGGCCCAGGCTGTAGAGTTCGTCGGCCAGGCGGAAGTAGCTCGGGTCGTGGGCGATTTCACTGCGCCGTGCCTGGCGCACCAGGTAGCCGACATCAATGCCGGCCAGGTCGTACATGGCGAACACGCCCATGGCCAGGCCCAGGCCGGTGAGGACCTTGTCCACCTGGGCTGGCGAGGCGCCTTCAAGCACCAGGCGGTGGGCTTCGCGGGCATAGGGTTCGAGCATGCGGTTGCCGATGAAGCCAAAGCACACGCCCGAGACCACCGGCAATTTGCCGATGCGCTTGGCGACCTGCAACGTGGTGGCCAGCACGTCGGGCGCCGTCAGCCGGCCGCGCACCACTTCGAGCAGGCGCATGACGTTCGCCGGGCTGAAGAAATGCAGGCCGACCACGTCCTGCGGTCGGCGGGTACAGGCGGCGATGCGGTCGACGTCAAGGGTCGAGGTGTTGCTGGCGAGAATCGCGCCCGCCTTGCACACCCGGTCCAGGGTGCGGAACACCTGCTGCTTGATCGACAGGTCCTCGAACACCGCCTCGATCACCAGGTCGGCGTCGGCCAGGTCGGCGTAGTCGAGGGTACCTTGCAGCAGGTTCATACGTTGATCGAGCTGCTCGGCGCTAAGCTTGCCGCGCTTGATGCTGCCTTCGTAGGTCTTGCGGATCTGCGCCAGGCCCCGGTCCAGCGCTTCGGGCTTGAGCTCCAGCAGGCGTACCGGGATACCGGCGTTGATAAAGTTCATGGCGATGCCGGCGCCCATGGTGCCGGCGCCGATCACCGCCACCCGGTCAATGCTGCGCAGCGCCGTGCTGGCGTCGATGCCGGGTACGCGCAGCGCCTCGCGCTCGGCGAAGAACTGGTGGCGCAGGGCGGTGGCCTGTGGGTCTTGCAGGGCTTCGCGGAACAGTACCTGCTCGCGGGCCAGGCCCTCGGCCAGGGGCATCTCGCAGGCGGCGCGGACCGCGGCGAGCACGCGCAGGGGCGCAGTCTGGCCGGGCTTGCGGGCGATCAGCTGTGCCTCGCGGCTGGCGAAGAAGTCGCTTTCCAGGCCGTCGGCCAAAGGTGTTGCAGGGGCGCTTGGCAGGGCCGGTTGGGCCAGTTGCTCGCGAGCCAAAGTGCAGGCTGCTTCGAGTAAGTCCTGCCGGCTTTCGACCAGGCGATCGATCAGACCCAGGGCAAGGCCCTGGCGGCCATCGATCGGGTCGCCGCTGAGCATCATCTCCAACGCCGGGGCCACGCCGATAAGGCGCGGCAGGCGCTGGGTGCCGCCAGCACCGGGCAGCAGGCCCAGGCGGACTTCGGGAAGCCCCAGGCGTGCGGTGGCGGTAGCCAGACGATGGCTGCAAGCCAGGGCCAGTTCCAGGCCGCCGCCCAGGGCCACCCCGTCGATGGCGGCAATCAGGGGTTTTTCGATGCGGGTCAGGGCATCGAGGAGTTCGGGCAGTGCCGGCGCCTCCCAGGTGCGTGGGCTGCCGAACTCGCTGATGTCGGCACCGGCACTGAACGGCAGTTGCTCACCGTGCAGGATAATGGCCTGCACTTCGGGGTCAGCAGCGGCCCGGCTGCAGGCCTGCATCAGTGCCTGGCGCAAGTCATGGCCAAGGGCGTTGACCGGCGCGTGGCGCAGGCCGATCAGGGCCAGTTGGTTTTCGCGGCGATAGTCGATGAGTTGCATGGGGTAACCTTCCTGTTAGTGGGCCGTGGGCGCACGCCCGACCCGGTGGGAGCGGGCTCGCCCGCGAACACCGGCGAAGCCGGTGCCATGCACCGCGGTGTTTTCTTCGCGGGCAAGCCCGCTCCCACAGGGTAAAGCGCCGCTTGCCGGGGTTTTGACCGGCGCGCTGGTATCAGCGGGCGAATGCGGCCTCGCTGATGTCCATCAGGTTGTTGCTACCGGTGCGAATCAGCGTTTCGTGCAGGTTGGCGCGTGGCAGCAGGCGTTGCAGGTAGAAGCGTGCGGTCTCGCGCTTGCCTTGGTAGAAGGCCGCCTCGTCGCTGCCGGCAGCCAGTGCCCGTTCGGCCACGCACGCAGCGCGCAGCCAGAGGTAGCCGAGCAGGGTGTAACCGCTGAGCATCAGGTAGTCGTAGGCGCTGGCGCCGATCAGGTTGGCATCGCCTGCGCTGGCGTCACTCAGCCAGGCACTGACTTCGCGCCAGGCAATCACTTGCTTGAGCAGGGCCTGGGCCAGGTGGGTCGGGGCACTTGTGCTCTGGGTGAAGTCTTCGATTTCACCGAGCAGTTCGCCCAGGGCTTCGCCACCATCGGCGAGCACCTTGCGGGTCAGCAGGTCGAGGCCCTGGATGGTGTTGGTGCCTTCGTAGATCGCGGTGATGCGCACGTCGCGTGCAATCTGCTCCATGCCCCACTCGCGGATGTAGCCGTGGCCACCGAATACCTGAATACCCAGTTGCGCGGCCTCGTTGCCGGTTTCGGTGAGGAAGCCTTTGGCAATCGGCGTGAGCAGCGCGAGGCGGCGTGCCGCCCCCCCCCCCCCCCCCCCCCCACGCCGGCGCTGGCGCCGTGGTGCAACTGGTCGACGCCCTTGGCGCAGGTGTAGGCAAGCATGCGGCCACCTTCGGCATAGGCTTTTTGGGTCAGCAGCATGCGCCGTACATCGGCATGGCCGATGATCGGGTCGGCTGGCTGGTCACTGCGCAGGCGGGGTGTGGCGCGCATCTGCACGCGGTCCCGGGCATAGGCCAAGGCACCCTGGAACGACGCTTCGGCGTGAGCCTGGGCCTGCTGGGACACCGCCAGGCGCGACTCGTTGATGTAGGTGAACATGGCGTTCAGGCCACGGTTGGCCTCGCCCAGCAGGTAGCCTGTGGCGCTGTCGAAGTTGAGCACGCAGGTAGCGTTGCCGTGGATGCCCATCTTGTGCTCGATGGAGCCGCAGCTCACACCGTTGGGCGCGCCAAGCTGGCCTTGGGCATCGACCTGGATCTTCGGCACGGCGAACAGCGAAATGCCTTTGACCCCCGCCGGCGCGCCTTCGATGCGCGCCAGCACCAGGTGGATAATATTTTCGGTCATGTCGTGCTCACCGGCGGAGATGAACATCTTGCTGCCGCTGACCTGGTAGGTGCCGTCGGTTTGAGGCTTGGCGCTGGTACGCAGCAGGCCGAGGTCCGAACCACAGTGGGCTTCGGTCAGGCACATGGTGCCGCCCCAGCGGCCGGCGATCATCGGTGGCAGCAAGCGCTGCTGCAGGGCTTCGTCAGCGTGCTCGCTGAGGGTGCTGATGGCGCCTCCGGCGAGGTTGCCGTACATGCCCCAGGCGTGGTTGACGCTGCACACCATCTCGTAGTTGACGAACCCCAGCGACGGCGGCAGGCCCTGGCCACCGAAGGCCGGGTTCTTGTCCAGGCCCAGCCAGCCGTTGTCGGCGAAGCGTTTGTAGGCATCGGCAAAGCCGGGCGGGGTGGTGACCTTGCCGTCCTGCCACTGGCAGCCGTGCTGGTCGCCTACGGCGTTGAGCGGGGCCAGCTGCTGTTCGGCGAATTTGGCACCTTCTTCGACGATGGCGGCGAAGGTAGCCGCGTCCGGGGCTTCACAGCCAGTCAGTTGTTGGTAGTGGCGGCTCAGGCCGAGCAGCTCTTGGGCAACAAAGGTGATATCGCGCAATGGGGCGGTGTAGCTGGGCATGCCGAACTCCTGGCTGGGTGGACTCGGCATGTTGTAACAGGCAGGCCCGGGCACCGCGTCCACCCCGGGGTGGAATGGCGGGTGGAATCGCGGCGAGGGCCAGGTGGAGGTCAGCCCAGCAGTTGCAGTTCGCGCGCCGAACACAGGGCGCTGTCGCGGTCGGCCACGTCGAGCTTGCGGAACAGGTTGTTGATGTGGGTCTTGACCGTGCTAAGGCTGATGAACATCGCCTCGGCGATCTGCCCGTTGCTCTGCCCGCGGGCCATGCGCTGCAACACTTCCAGCTCACGGCGCGAGAGCGGCACGATCAGGGCGCTTTCCACGTTTTCCTTGTTTGCCAGCAATGGCCGGAACAGGGCATTCAGGTGCTCGCGCAAGGGCGCTGGGGCCTGCAGGCCCAGGCGTTGGCGCACCTGGGGCAGCAGCAGTTGGCGCAGGGCCTCCAGGCAGACGTCACCTTCATACTGCAGCAGTTGGCCGAAGCCGTAGGTGCAGGCCAGTTGCAGCGCCTGTTCGAGGCTGAGCAGGGCGTCGTCGCGGGCACCACGGTCCTGTAGCAGGGCAGCGTGGAGCAGCAGTGCGTCGACCAGCAGGCGGCGGTTGCCTTGGGCCTGCGCTTGAGCCTGCAAGCTCTGCTGGATCTGCCAGGCCTTGTCGCGCTGGCCGAGGTGGCGTTGCACCCAGGCATAGGCAAGCCACTCTTCCGGTAAGAGTTGCTCGCCATATTGGCGCCGGCACCAGTGCCATTGGTCGAGCCAGTCGGGCAGGTAGTCCTGGTCATTGTCGCGCAAGGCCAGGCGCGCGAGCCAGGCGCCGGCCTGGCGGTAGAGGGTAAGCAAACGGTTTTGGCGGGCCAGCCGGCGTACCTCTGCCCAGCGTGCCCTGGCCTGGCCGGTCTCGCCCAGCGCCCAGTGCAGGCATGCCTGGTGGTGAAACACCCAGGGCAGCGCAGCGCTGTGGGGGAAGCCCAGTGCCAGCACCTCGGCCTGGGCCAGGGCTTGGCGTGCCTGGGCCAGGCGGTTGGCTTGCAGCAGTGCCAGGCCTTTGCCCAGGTGGCGGAACAGTTCATAGAAGCGCCCCGAACTGCCGGCGGCAGGCAGCTCGGCCATGCCTTGCAGGCGCGCCCAGGCAGCATCGTTGGCACCCTGGGCCAGTTCGATCTGCGCCAGCAACAGTTGCAGCAGGTTGGTGTAGCCGCTCAGGCCAAAGCCCTGCAGCTCGCGTAGGGCGCGGCTGCCTTCGGTGTGGGCCTGCTCCAGTTGGCCGAGCGCCGCCAGGCAGTTGGCGCGGTCGAAATACAGCACCGAGCGCGCTGCGTTGTGCTGGGGAAACCGCTGCAGTGCCCGCGCCGCGAGGGCCAGGGCGTGCCCCAGGTTGCCGCCCAGGTAGGCCAGGCGGCTGCGCAAGAACATTACCGTCTGCTGCACCCGCTCGGGGTGGCGCGGCACTGCCTGGCGGCGCTGCAAGGCGTGTAGCTGGTGCAGGCACTGGCAGGCCTGGGCGATATCGTTGGTGACCATCACCGTGGAGGCCTCGGTCACCGCCAAGGTGAAGCTGTCGTTGCCAGCGTGGCCAGCGACCTCGTCGAGCACATCGACCAGGGTGTTGACCTTGCCCTCGCGCAGCAGCTCGAAACCGTGCCGGTCGACGATGTTGAGCACGGCATCCAGGTCGCGTGCCCGGCCGAACTGGTAGATCGCCTCGGTGTAGCGGCGCTGGGCCAGCAGCCAGCTGGCAGCCTGGCGGTGCAGCTGGCGCAGGCGTTGGGGGTCGCGTTGTTCCAGGCGTTGGTAGAGGCTGTTGCGCAGGGCTGGGTGGTAGCGGTACTCGGCGTGGCTGCCCTGGGGGACTTCGATGATCAGGTCCAGGCGCTGCAGCTGGCGCAGCGCGGCGGGCACATCGGCATCGGCGGCCAGTTCGCTGGCAAGGCCTGCATCAAACACCTGGGCCACGGCGGTGTGTTCCAGAAATATCCGCAACGGCACGGGCAAGCGCTGCAGCCGTTCTTCTTCGAGAAACTGCCGGGCATGGGCATACGCCTGGCGGGTGATCGGGCGCAGGTCAGCAGGGGCCTGGCCGGTGCTGTGCAGCGCCTCGCGGTAGGCCTCGAACCAGAACAGCACACCGCTAAGCCAGCCTTCGCTGCCGGCGCGCAGCTGGTACAGCGCATCGCTGCCCAGGTTGACGTCCCGGGCCTGTGCCAACTGGCGCGTCTCTTCGCTGTCCAGGGCCAGGTCACGGGCGCCCAGCACAATCAACCGACCCTCGCGGCGCAAGTGGGCCAGCGGCAGCGGGGGCGGTCCTTCGCTGGCGGCGACCAGGCGCAGCGCAGGCGGCGGGTCATGCAGCAGCGTGTCCAGGTACTGCCAGGCGGGCGCGGCGTTGAGCAGGTGCAGGTCGTCGAGCAGCAGCGTCAGCGGCGCCTGGCGCGCCTCCAGGTCGGCCAGAATCAGGCTCCACAGGTGCTCGGCCTGCGGTGTATCGCGTTGTTGCGCAGGCAGTTGCAGCGCAGCGTGCAGGTGCAGCAGCAGGGCCAGTGGCTGGTTCTCGGCGCGGGTCAGGCGCAGCCATGCCCAAGGCCCGGCCAGGCTGCGGGTGAACTGGCCAAGCAGTGTGCTCTTGCCATAGCCCAGCGGTGCTTGCAGGAGCACGACGCTGCCTTCGTCCAGGGCGTTGGCCAACTGGTCGAGCAGCCGCGCTCGCACCACCCCCCTGGTCGGCTCGGCGGGCGGGCGAAGCTGGTTCGGTTTGAGCGCGGGAAGATGCATGGCTAGCAGGTTCCATCGGTTTGGCCAGACATCCTAGCCGAGCGCACGCCCGGCGCGGGGAAATTCTGCTGGGGGAGGGCAGTGGCTTGCTGTGCAGAATTGAACGGCGGTTTCAGCTGTGCAATGGCGCTGTTCAAGTCTGATTTGAATGGCGTTGAGTGCGCTGAAAGATTAGATACAACTTATTGATTTTTAAGCGAATATTTAATTCATAGGAAGCTGGCAACCATCTTGCTTAGAGCCACGGCACTCGTGAACAGTGAGTTGGACCGACCATGCCAAGCAGTCATTTAGCGCAGCAATCCAGTGCTCGCATCGACGTCGCAGACGCCCATGAGGTGCTGTCTGCCTATTTACAGGAGCGCCTTCACGGCCAGCCGGTGCGCATTACCCATAGCGAGCGATTGTCGGGTGGCGCCATCCAGGAGAACTGGTTGATCAAGGCCGAGGTTGCCGGTGTGCCGCAACGTTGGGTACTGCGTACCGATGCGGCTTCCGCCGTGGCCGCCAGCATGAGCCGCGCGCAGGAGTTCGCCGTGCTCAGCGCCGCTCACCAAGTGGGTGTGAAGGTGCCCGAGCCACTGTGGCTGTGCCAGATGCCACAAGTGATCGGGCGCGATTTCTTCATCATGCAGGCCCTGGCCGGCCACGCTGGCGGCCACCACTTGACCAGCAGCCAAGGCGCCCCCGAGGGCGACCCGGGGCTGTGCCGGGCGCTTGGGGCCAACCTCGCACGCTTGCACCAGCTGCGCCCGCCGCAAGCGGCGCTGGCGTTCCTGCCTGCACCGGTGGCCGATGCCGTGCAGGCCAGCGTCGACCAGTACCGCCTGTTCCTCGATGCCTTGCCGGGTAGCCACCCGATCATCGAATGGGGCCTGCGCTGGTGCGAGCTGAACAAGCCTGCCCCCCTTGCCACTTGCCTGATCCACCGCGACTACCGCACAGGCAACTACATGGTCGAGGAAGGTGAGCTCTGCGGCGTGCTGGACTGGGAATTTGCCGGTTGGGGCGACCCCCGCGAAGACCTGGGCTGGTTCACCGCACGCTGCTGGCGGTTTGCCCGGCCGGACCTGGCGGCGGGCGGCATCGGCCGCCTGGACGACCTGCTCGCCGGCTACCGCAGCGTCTCGCCACTCGACCTGGACAGCGAAACGCTGCGTTTCTGGCAGGTCATGGCCCACCTGCGCTGGGCGGTGATCGCCCTGCAGCAGGCCGAACGCCATGCCTCAGGCCAGCAACGCTCGCTGGAATTGGCGCTGACCGGGCGCATGGTCAGCGAGCTCGAACAGGAACTGCTGTTGCTCACCCAAGGAGGCCGCGCATGAACCCGCCCGATGCCCAGGACTTGCTGCTGACGGCGCGTGACGCCCTGCTCAGACAGTTGTTGCCCGCATTGCCGGCACACTTGCACTACGAGGCGCGGATGGTGGCCAGCGCCTTGCTGATCGCCAGCCGCGAGGCTGCCCAGGGTGCGGCCTGTGCCGACATCGAACGCCAGGCCATGGCCGGGTTGGTGCAAGGCCAGGCGTCGCTCGAGCAAGCCCGCAGCGAACTCGCCCAGCGTATTCGCTTGGGTGCCTTCGACCAGGCCGGCGAGCCCCGCGCCCACCTGCTGGCGGCACTGCGCACCATCAACCGTGCACAACTGAGCATCACCAACCCCAAGGTATTGGCCCATGACTGAACAGCCTGCCCAGCCGGTGCGCCGCCGCCGCTGCTACCTGGTCCGCCATGGCCATGTCGACTACTTCGACACCAGCGGCCGTCCCCTCGACCCGCGCAGCGTGGCGTTGTCGGCCAACGGCGTAGCCCAGGCCCAGGCGCTGGGGCAGGTGCTGGCGCACACGCCATTCGACCGCGCCGTGTGCTCAGACTACCCGCGCACCCGGCAAACCCTCGACCAGCTCCTGGGCGGCCGCGTCCAGCCTGTGGAAGAGCACGCCGGGTTTCGTGAGATCCGTGCCGGCCGCTTGCGGGAAATCCCCCGTGAATACCTGCACCGTGAAGTGGCCCAGGCCTACCAGCTCGCCGATCACCCCGACGCAGCCTTTTTGCGCGGTGAGCCTTGGGCCGCGTTCCAGCAACGCGTGCTGGGCAGCTTCCAGCAGTTGCTGGAAGCACCTGACTGGAACGCGCTGCTGCTGGTCAGCCACGATGCGGTCAACCGCATTCTTCTGGCCTGGGCCTGCGGCGCCGGCCTTGGTGCCTTGGCTGCCTTCGAGCAAGACCCGGCCTGCCTGAACATCGTCGACATCGACATGGCGGGCCCGCAGGCGCTGCGTGCCTACATCCGCACCCTCAACTACTCAGCCTACGACCCTGCCAAGGCAACGATCGACCAGACCGTCATGGAGCATGTGCACGCCTCCATCGACCCACGTCGCCTGCTCGCCTGACCCTGATGACCCTGCTAAGGAATACCGCCATGCATTTCGCCCTGTCTGCCGAGTTGACTGCCCTGCAAGCCAAAGTACGGCAGTTCGTCGCTGACGTCGCCATCCCCCTGGAGCGCGACCGGCGCCAGACCCCCCACGGTCCGTCGCCCGAGCTGCGCCAGGTGCTGATCGAGCGCGCCCGTGAACACGGCCTGCTGACTCCGCATGCCTCGCGTGAGATGGGCGGGCTGGGACTGAGCCACATCGAGAAGGCGATCATCTTTGAAGAGGCCGGCTATTCGCCGCTTGGGCCGGTAGCCCTGAACATCCATGCCCCCGACGAAGGCAACATCCACCTGATGGAACAAGTGGCAACGCCTGCGCAAAAAGACCGCTGGCTCAAGCCGCTGGTGCAGGGCCGGATCCGCTCCTGCTTCGCCATGACCGAGCCAAGCCCGGGCGCCGGCTCCGATCCTTCGATGCTCACCACCCGGGCCGTACGCGACGGCGACGACTACATCATCAACGGCCAGAAGTGGTTCATCACCGGTGCCGAAGGCGCGCAAGTGGCAATCATCATGGCGCGCATGGAAGACGGTAGCGCGACCATGTTCCTCACCGACACCGACCGCCCCGGTTTCATCCTCGAGCGCATGATGGACTCGCTCGACAGCTGTTTCGCCGGCGGCCACGCGGTGCTGCGCTTCGACAACCTGCGCATTCCCGCCAGCGATGTGCTGGGCGAAGTGGGCAAAGGTTTCCGTTACGCCCAGGTGCGCCTGGCCCCGGCGCGCCTGACTCATTGCATGCGCTGGCTCGGCCAGGCCCGTCGTGCCCATGACGAAGCCTGCCGCTACGCCAACCACCGGGTATCGTTCGGCAAGCCGCTGGGCGAGCATCAGGGCGTAGGCTTCATGCTCGCCGACAACGATATGGACCTGCACACCACGCGCCTGTCGATCTGGCACTGCGCCTGGGTACTGGACCAGGGCGAGCGCGGCAACTTCGAGTCGAGCATGGCCAAGGTGCTCAGCTCCGAGGCCATCTGGCGGGTGATCGACCGTTGTGTGCAGGTGCTCGGCGGGCAGGGCGTTACCGGCGAGTCGATCGTCGAGCGGATTTTCCGCGATGCGCGCAGTTTCCGCATCTATGACGGCCCCAACGAAGTGCACCGCATGAGCCTGGCGAAGAAGATCCTCGCCCGTACCGCGCCGGGGGTGGCCGGATGAACCTGGACAGCTATCGCAACCAGGTGGTGATGATCACCGGCGCCGCCAGCGGTTTTGGCGCATTGTTGGCCGAGCGCCTGGCCGGGTTGGGCGCCCACCTGGTGCTCGGCGACCGCAACGTGACGGGCCTGGAGCGGGTGGCCGGCACCTTGCGCGAGGCCGGCGCCACAGTGCTGGCGGTGCCGTGCGACGTGACCCGTGAGGTGCAGGTCAAGGCGCTGGTGGACGCGGCCATGGCCACCTTCGGCCGCCTCGATGTGGGGGTGAACAACGCCGGGATACTTACGCCGATGAAGCGCTTCGTCGACACCACCGAAGAAGAGCTGGACCGCAGCCACGCGGTCAACACCAAGGGCGTCTTCTTCTGCATGCAACAACAGCTGCGCCAGATGTTGCCGCAAGGCGGCGGGGTGATCCTCAACATCGCCTCCATGGCCGGGCTCGGCGGTGCGCCCAAGCTGGCCGCCTATGCGGCGGCCAAGCATGCGGTGGTCGGGCTGACCCGAACCGCAGCGGTCGAGTACGCCCGCCGAGGCATCCGCGTCAATGCGCTGTGCCCGTTCTACAGCGCCACGCCCATGGTTACCGGGAGCGATGTGGGCGAGGAACAGGCGTTTCTCGCCCAGGGCTCGCCGATGAAGCGCCTGGGTACCCCCGACGAAATCGTGGCGGCCATGCTGATGCTGTGCGCCCGTGAAAACAGCTACATGACCGGCCAGGCGATCGCCGTGGATGGCGGTATTTCGGCGTTCTGAGCCATGCCAGCCGCGCCCCGGCACTGAAACCGGGGGCGCTGTCATGAACTGAAAAACCGTTGTCGTCCGATGATAAGCGGCGTATTGCGCAACGGCCTAAATTGCCCTTCAAGACGCATGTTGCTGTTCAACAAAAACTACAAGAAGGGAGATTGGCATGGCCAAAGCGGTACGTTTCTACGAAACCGGAGGGCCTGAGGTCCTGCGCTACGAAGACGTCGAAGTCGGCGAACCGGGCCCTGGGCAGGTGCGCCTGCGGCACGTGGCGGTCGGCTTGAACTACGCCGACACCTATTTCCGCAACGGCACCTACCCGATCCCGCTGGCCAACGGCATGGGCGTGGAAGCGTCCGGCGTGGTCCAGGCGGTGGGCGAGGGTGTCAGCGACGTAGCGGTCGGCGACCGGGTGACCTACACCGGCTTCATGAATACCCTCGGCGCCTACAGCACCGAGCGCCTGATCCCTGCCGCGCCGCTGATCAAGCTGCCGGAAACCATCGCGTTCGAAACGGCCGCGGCCATGACCATGCGCGGCCTCACGGCCTCGTACCTGATGCGTCGCCTGTACGACTTCAAACCGGGTGACAGCATCCTGCTGCACGCCGCTGCGGGTGGTGTCGGCTTGATCGTCTCGCAGTGGGCCAAGCTGCTGGGGCTGACCGTGATCGGTACCGTGTCCACCGACGCCAAGGCCGAATTGGCGCGTGCCCATGGTTGCGACCACACCATCAACTACAGCCACGAAGACGTGGCCAAGCGCGTGCGCGAGCTGACCGATGGGGTTGGCGTCAACGTGGTGTTCGACAGCGTCGGGCGCACTACCTTCATGGGCTCGCTGGACTCGCTCAAGCGCCGTGGCCTGATGGTCTGCGTGGGCACCGCTTCTGGCACCATCGAACCGTTCGACCCGCAGATCCTGGCGATGAAGGGCTCGTTGTTCCTGACCCGCCCGGCACTGGCCGACTATATCGCCGACCCGGCTGAGAAAGCCGCCCTGGCAGGCGAGCTGTTCGGCCATGTGGCCAGTGGCCGCATCAAGATCGAGATCAACCAGCACTACGCCTTGCAGGACGCAGTTCAGGCGCACCGTGATCTGGAGTCGCGCAAGACCACCGGTTCGTCGATCTTCGTCATCTGAGGAGGGCACTGCCATGCAAGTCGAACAATTGACCTGCGCCATCGGTGCTGAACTGCTTGGCGTCAGGCTGGCCGATGCGATTCATGATGACGGCCTGTTTGCAGAGGTCCGTGCCCAGTTGCTCAAGCACCGGGTGCTGTTCCTGCGCGACCAGGACATCAGCCGCGCCGACCACGTGGCGTTCGCCCGCCGCTTTGGCGAGCTGGAGGACCACCCCGTGGTCGGCAGCGACCCGGACCACCCCGGCCTGGTGCGGATCTACAAATCGCCGGAAACGCCGGTAGACCGCTATGAAAATGCCTGGCACACCGATGCCACCTGGCGTGAAGCACCGCCGATGGGGTGCGTGCTGCGCTGCGTGGAAAGCCCTGCGGTGGGCGGCGACACCCTGTGGACCAACATGGTGCTGGCCTACGACAACCTGCCTACCGAGATCAAGTCGCGCATCGAGGGCCTGCGTGCCCGGCACAGCATCGAGGCCAGCTTCGGCGCCGCCATGCCGATCGAAAAGCGCCTTGCCCTCAAGGCCCTCTTTCCCGATGCCGAGCATCCGGTGGTGCGTACCCACCCGGAAACCGGCGAGAAGGTGCTGTTCGTCAACGCCTTCGCCACCCATTTCAGCAACTACCACACCCCCGAGCGCGTGCGTTTCGGCCAGGACGCCAACCCCGGCGCGGGCGAATTGCTGCGCTACCTGATCAGCCAGGCCTACATCCCCGAGTACCAGGTGCGCTGGCGCTGGAAGCCCAACAGCATTGCCATCTGGGACAACCGCAGTACCCAGCATTACGCCGTCATGGATTACCCCGCCTGCCACCGCAAGATGGAGCGCGCCGGGATCATGGGGGATGCGACTTTCTGACCCGCCAGACACGTTGGGGCCGCAATGCGGCCCCAATCGCTACGCGATAGCCTGTAAGCAATAACAACAATAAAACTCAGATATCCGAGGAGGCAGCATGGCCACCTATCACGCCAGTGCGGCAGAACCAGGCACTGATACTTCGCTCGGCATTCCACGGCGCTACGCCTGGATCGTTTTCGCCCTGACCTTCGGCCTGCTGATTTCCGACTACATGTCGCGGCAAGTGCTCAACGCCGTATTCCCGCTGCTCAAGCAGGAATGGCAGCTCAGCGACAGCCAGCTGGGGCTGCTCAGCGGCATCGTCGCGCTGATGGTCGGTTTGCTGACCTTCCCCCTGTCGTTGCTGGCCGACCGCATTGGCCGGATCAAGAGCCTGACGTTCATGGCCGTGATGTGGAGCCTGGCGACCTTGGGTTGCGCCCTGGCGGAAAACTACCAGCAGATGTTCATCGCACGCTTTCTGGTTGGTGTCGGCGAGGCGGCCTACGGCAGCGTCGGTATTGCCGTGGTGGTGGCGGTGTTCCCGCGTGAGATGCGCGCCACCCTGGCCGGCTCGTTCATGGCCGGTGGCATGTTCGGTTCGGTACTGGGCATGGGCCTGGGCGGTGTGATGGCCCAGCACCTGGGGTGGCGCTGGGCATTCGCCGGCATGGCCTTCTTTGGCCTTGCGCTGGCGCTGCTGTATCCGCTCATCGTGCGCGAGGCGCGCATTGCCCCCAAAGGCCTGACGGCAACGCCCGACAAGGCTGCGCTCAAGGCAATGCGGCCACTGCGTACCCTGTATTCAAGCCGCTCGGTCATCAGCGCCTATGTCGGCAGCGGTTTGCAGTTGTTCGTCGGTGGCACGGTGATCGTGTGGTTCCCCAGCTACCTGAACCGCTACTACGCCATGAACACTGACCGCGCCGGCGCCGTGGCTGCGATTATCGTGCTGTGCAGCGGGGTGGGCATCGTGCTGTGCGGCATGCTTTGCGACCGCATGGGGCGCAAGCGCCCGGACTACAAAATCAGCCTGGCCATCGCCTACTGCCTGGGCAGTTGTGTGCTGCTGTCAGTGGCCTTTGCCTTGCCGCCGGGCATGCCGCAACTGGTGCTGATTTGCCTGGGCATGATGATCGCCGCCGGCACCAATGGCCCGTCCAGCGCCATGGTCGCCAACCTCACCCACTACACGGTGCACGGCACCGCGTTTGCCACGCTGACCTTGTGCAACAACCTGCTCGGGTTGGCCACCGGCCCGCTGATCACCGGCAAGGTGTCTGACCTGATCGGCTTGCAGTCGGCATTCCAGCTGGTGCCGTTGATCAGCATCGGCGCAGCAGCGGTGTTCATTTATGCCAAGCGTCACTATCACCTGGACATGGCGCGCCTGCAGCTCGGTGAAACCGCCCAGGCACCTGTCCAGCCAGAACTGGAGGCCCGTTCGTGAAGCGTTTGTTGTCGATTGATGTGTACTTCGATTTTATCTGCCCGTGGTGCTTGATAGGCCGCCGGCAATTGCAAGCCGCCCTGGTGCAGTTCAAGGCAGCGCAGCCAGAGGTCGAGGTCAACCTGGCCTGGCAGGGCGTGCAACTGTTGCCTGAGCTGCCATTTGACGGCCAGCCGTTCGCCGAGTTTTACCGGCGACGCCTGGGCAGCGATCAGGCCGTGCGGCAACGTCAGGCCCAGGTGCGCGAAGCGGCCAGCGCCGTCGGCGAGCAGATCGAATTCAGCCGCATCGAGCGCATGCCCAATACCGCCGACGCCCATCGCTTGTTGCTTCACGCCAGTGAGCTGGGCAATGAAGCACAGGTAGAGGCACTGCTGGAGCGGTTACTGGCTGCGTATTTCAAGCAGGGTGAAGACCTGGGCGACCGCGCTACGCTGTTGTGCATCGCCGAGCAGTGCGGCTTTGCCCCCGAGGCCCTGGCCGGCAGCGTGCGTGGCGATGGCCTGCCGTTCGTCAGTGCCGGCGCCGACATCGCCGGCCGTGGCGTGCCGTGCTTCGTTTTCGATGACCGGCTGCAAGTGGTTGGTGCGCAGCCGGCCGAGGCCTTGCTGGAGGCCATGCATCTGGCGGTGTCGGGCCTGGCGGAGAGGGAGGCATGAGCACGCTGGCGTTTGCCTGGGTCAACAACCGGGTGCGCGACCTGGCCCCGGGCCTGATCGTCAGCCTGATCGCCGCGGGTGCGGCGAGTTTCCTGGCCGAACACTACGGCGCGCCGGTGATGCTGTTCGCCCTGTTGCTGGGGCTGGCGCTGAACTTTCTGAGCGCGGACGGCAAGTGCAAGGCCGGCATCGAGTTTACCGCGCGCAGCGTGCTGCGCCTGGGCGTCGCGCTGCTGGGCATGCGCATCACCCTGGAGCAGATGGCTGGCCTTGGCTGGAAGGCGGTGGCGCTGGTGGTGATCCTGGTGGTGGTGACCATCGGCGTGTCGATGGTGGCGGCCAAGGCCATGGGCTTCCAGCGCCTGTTCGGCATGCTGACAGGCGGCGCCACGGCGATCTGCGGTGCTTCGGCGGCGCTGGCGCTGGCTGCTGCGCTGCCCAGCCACCCGCAGAAGGAACGGGCGACGCTGTTCACGGTGATCGGCGTGTCGGCGCTGTCGACCCTGGCGATGATCCTCTACCCGATGATCGCCAATGCCCTGGGCCTGTCGCCGCAAGCCGCCGGCGTGTTCCTCGGCGCCACCATCCATGATGTGGCGCAGGTGGTGGGGGCCGGCTACAGCATGTCCACCGAAACCGGTGATACCGCCACGGTGGTCAAGCTGATGCGCGTGGCCATGCTGGTGCCGGTGATCGTCGTCGCGGCCATGATCGCGCGTCGCCAGGGTATCGACAGTACCGGCAAGCGCCCGCCGTTGCTGCCATGGTTCGCGGTCGGCTTCATGATCCTTGCCTGCGTCAACAGCACCGGCTGGGTGCCGCTGGCGGTGCAGGGCAGTATCAACGAACTGTCGCGTGGGTGCCTGGTGGTATCGATCGCAGCCCTGGGCATGAAAACCCAGCTCAAGGAGCTGGCCGCCGTAGGCATCAAGCCGATTTTGCTGATGGTGGGCGAGACGGTGTTCCTGGTGCTGCTGGTGCTGGGCCTGATGCACGTCGGCCTGTAGCCCAGAGGCCCAGGGCCGTCAGCGTGCGCTGGTGGTCGCCTGGGCGGCGCTGCGGTTGCGTCTGGTTTGTGTGTGCGGCTCATGCTGCGCACGCCAGGTGGCTGGCGGCTGGCCGAACTGGTTGATGAACCAGCGGGTGAACGAGCTGTGCATGGAATAACCGAGCATGTCGGCGATGCGCCCCAGCGAATAGCCAGGGCTTTCCAGGTAGCGCACCACCAGGTCGCGGCGTACGCCGTTGACCAGCTCGCTGAAGGTCGCGCCTTCTTCTTCCAGGCGCCGCTGCAAGGTGCGCACGTTCATGCCCTGGGTCTGGGCGATGTGCTCGATGGTGGCGCGGCCCATGGGCATCAGCAGGAAGATCGCCTTGCGCACTTCCAGCGTCAGTGATGGCAGGTTTTCGTCCTGCAGCAACCCCACATAACGTTGCGCCAGCCGCGCCATGCCTTCGTTGGCCTGGGGGTTGGCGGTGTCCAGGTCGGATGCCGAGCAGACGATGCCATTGAAGTCGGTGTTGAACTCCAGTTTGCAGCCGAAGATGCGCCGGTGGATGGCCAGGTCAGCGGGGGCGGCGTGGGTGAAGTTGGCGCTGATCGGGTGCCAGTGCGAGCCCAGTAGCGCCGAGCAGAAGCGGTGCATCACGCCGATGGCCAGCTCGATAGCCTGGCGGCTGTGCATCGGCTGGTCAGTGATGACCTCCTGGCGGATGATCACCGTCTTGCCGATTTCCTCGATGTGGATGGCCAGTGCGTTGTTGAGCAGGTGGCGGTACTGCACGATCACCTGCAGGGCGTCGCGCAGCGAGTGCTGATGGCTGATCAGCAGGCTGACCTGGCCAAAGTCCGACAACTGGCGGAGTTCGGCCATGCGCAGGCCGAAGGCTTCGCAGCCGCTCAGCCGCGCCGACTCCTCCAGCACGTTGATGGCAGCGGCCACCGGGATGCGTTGATCGGGGGTTTCCAGCAGCGATGCACTGAGGCCGGCCTGAGCCAGCAGGCCATGGCCGTTGAGGCCCAGATGGCGTGAAACTTCCAGGTAATTGGTGAGGGTTGCAGCACGGGCGAGCACGGTCATTTTATTGTTTTCCACGTGATCTTGATGAGCTTCCGCTGCGCTGGCGGGTGGTCTTTTATAGCGGTTGTGTCGTCAGATGCAAAGCCATTTCCGAGCAGCGGAGCCCGGGGCCGGGCGGCACGGCAGCCGTGTCATCAACTGAAAAGTTCGTGACGCGCAATGTAAAGCGGCTGGCAGGGCGACTCTTTACTCTGGCTTCAAGCAGTCGGCAATCGACCGAGTTGACCAGAGCAAGGGCCCTGACGTGGAAAAACTGCAAACCGCCGCAACCGTGCTGATCGTGCCTGGCTTGCGCGACCATGTACCCGAACATTGGCAAACCCTGCTGCAAGCGCGCCTGGGCAAGGTGCGCTCGGTACCACCGCTGGAAACCGACAAGCTCAGTTGCAGCGCCCGCGTCGAAGCGATCGAGCGCGAACTGGCCAGCATTGACGGCCCGGTGATCCTGGTCGCGCACAGCGCCGGTGTGCTGATGGTGGCGCACTGGGCCGCCCGCTACCAACGCCCGATCAAGGGCGCCTTGCTGGCCGCCCCACCGGACCTGGATACCGATTGGCCGGCCAATTATCCCACCCCCGACAGCCTGCGCGCCAACGGCTGGGCACCCCTGCCAAGCGGCCGGCTGCCATTCCCCAGCCTGGTCGCGGCCAGCAGCAACGACCACCTGGCGAGCTTCGAAGCCGTCGCCCGCATGGCCGACGAGTGGGGCAGCGAGCTGGTCGATCTCGGCGCCGTTGGCCACCTCAACCCAGCCTCGGGCTTCGGCCCATGGCCACACGCCGAGGCCTTGATCCAGCAACTCGATCGCTAAACCGCCCGGGGCACGCGCACTCAGGGTCAGGCCGGCGCCCGATCGTTGCTGGCACCTTGCACATCCCAAGCAGAGATACCGCATGAACAACAATAAGAACGTTCTCTTCTGCCTTCACCGCCGCAATCTGTTGGCCACGCTGGTGCTGGTCGCCGGCGCGCCGGCTGCCCAGGCATTTCAGCTTGACCTCGCCGACCCTGACTGGAACGTGCGCTTCGACAACACCGCCAAGCTCAGCTACGGCCAGCGCGTCGAGGGCCAGAACGCCAAGGTCGCCCGCACCGCCAACCTCAACGACGGTGACAAGAACTTCAGCGTCGGCAGCGCGGTGACCCAGCGGGTCGACCTGCTGACCGAACTGGACGTGGTGTACCAGGGCAACATGGGCATGCGTGTTAGTGCTGCGAGCTGGTACGACCACGCTTATGACGACGTGGGCTCCAATTCCAACCCGTTTCCCGGCCAGGCGGGCAATGCCGGCAACCTGGTGCTGGCGCGCCCGGCCGGTGGCCTGCCGGCTGGCGCTGTGCTGCAGGGCGGCCCGTCCAGGCGCCATGGCCTGAGCAATTACAGCGACCGGTACTACAACGGCCCGTCTGGCGAATTCCTCGATGCCTTTGTGTTCTACAGCACCGAAATCGGTGACGAGTCAATGGTGAGCGGCAAGCTCGGCTGGCACTCGCTGTACTGGGGCGAGACCTTGTTCAACGCCGCCAACGGCATCAACTATGGCCAGTCGGCACTGGACCTGGCCAAGCTGTACAACGTGCCCGGCACCGAAACCAAGGAACTGTTCCTGCCGCGCAAGCAGCTGTCGCTGAGCTACACGATCAACCCGGAACTGACCCTGGCGGCCCAGTACTTTCTCGAATTCGAAAACTCGCGCCTGCCTGAAGGGGGCACCTACATGGGCGCCTACGACATGCTTGGCGACGGTGCCGACATTTTCTGGCTGCCGGTGCCCAACGCAGTCGGCGGTGCCGGTGCCTTCTATGGCGCACCCCGCGGGCATGACATCCGCCCGCACAACAGCGGCGACTTCGGTGTAATGGCCAAGTGGAGCCCGGAATGGCTCGACGGCACCCTGGGCTTCTACTACCGCAATACCTCCGACCCGACCCCCGCGGTGCTGATCAATGCCCCCAACCTGCACACGGGCAGCCTGGAAGGCACTAGCTACATGACGGCCTATGCCGACGATATCGATATCTACGGCATCAGCCTGGCCAAGAGCGTTGGTCCGGTGAGCGTGGGGCTGGACGTCAACTACCGCGAAAACATGCCGCTGATCAGCAACTTCACCACGATCAACGGGCCGCTGTACGGTGCCCTGGCCGGCACCGCCGGCGGCACCAACCTGATCGGCGAAGTGCCAGGCCACGGTGAAACCGGGCTGGCCCGCGGCAAGACCTTGCATGTGGTACTCAACGGCTTGGTGTCGTTCGGCGCCACGCCGTTGTGGAACGCTTCGTCGCTGGCCGTGGAAGGCGCCATGACCCATCTGGTCAGCGTCGACAAGGGCGAGCAAACCTTCAAGGGCGACGCCAGCTACGAAGGCGTCGACAAGGTCACCACCAACGCCTACACCCTGGCAGTCAACTTCACCCCGACCTGGTTCCAGGCGCTGCCAGGGGTCGATATCACACTGCCGCTGTCCTACAACGTTGGCCTCAAGGGCAACTCGGCCGTGCAGCTGGGCGGTAACGAAGACGCCGGCAGCTACTCGATCGGGATCGCCGCCGACGTCTACCAGAAGTACAAGTTCGACCTGAAGTACGTCGACTCCTTCGGCAAGTTCGATACCTGCGAAACCGGCACCGACAACAACACCCCGGGCACCAACGGGCGCTACCAGTGCATCCCCGGGCAGATCACTTCGCAGGCTGGGCTTGCACCGCTGCTGAAAGATCGCGGCATGGTCACGGCCTCGTTCAAGACCACCTTCTGAAGCTCCTAGTACAACAACAAGCGGAGAAACGCGATGAAGTATCTCAATAGCCTGCTGTCGGCCTCGCTTGCGGTCGTTATTGCCGGTAGTGCCCATGCGGCCGCCCCGGCCCAGGACGTCGCCCGGCTGGGCAAGGACCTGACCATGGTCGGCGCCGACAAGGCCGCCAGTACCGACGGCGCGATCCCGGCCTACCAGGGTGGCCTGAACACCCCGCCCGCCGGCTTCAAGCAGGGCGATACCCTGCGCCCGGACCCCTTCGCCTCGGAGAAACCGCTGCTGGTGATCGACGGCAAGAACGTCGACCAGTACAAGGATTCGCTGACCGCTACCACCGTGGAGCTGGCCAAGCGCTTCCCGAGCTTCCACATCGATGTGTACCCGAGCCACCGCACCGCGGCGTTGCCCAAGGTGCTGCTCGACAACACCCTGAAAAATGCCGCCAATGCCAAGTCCCTGCAGGACGGCATGGCCATCGAAAATGTGCTGCCCGGCGTGCCGTTCCCGATCCCGCAGTCGGGCGCCGAGGCCATGTGGAACCACCTGCTGCGCTACCAGGGTGTGGCACAGAAGGCCAAGTATGACTCCTGGAACGTCGACTCCGCCGGTGTCGCGGCCCTGGCCACCACGGGCCTGGCGTACAACGCCTACCCGATCTACGAAGACATGAACAAAGTCATCGAACCCAAGGACATCTACTTCCAGACCAAGCTGTACTTCGAAGGCCCGGCGCGCCGCGCCGGTGAGTCGATGATGCTCAAGGACGCCGCCAACCCGCTGGTACAAGAGCGCCGCGCCTGGCAGTACCTGCCAGGGCAGCGCCGGGTGAAGCTGGCGCCGAACCTGGCCTACGACACACCCAACCCAGGCACCGCAGGCTCCGGTACCTTCGACGACGTGTACGTGTTCAACGGTGCGCTGGACCGATACGACTGGCAACTGCTCGGCAAGAAAGAAATGTACGTGCCGTACAACACCTACAAGCTCACCTACATCCACGACCCGAAGGCCCTGACCACGCCGAACCACCTCTCGCCCGACCAGGTGCGCTGGGAAAAGCACCGTGTCTGGGTAGTGGAAGGCACCCTCAAGGGCAATGCCCGCCACATCTATGCCAAGCGCCGCTTCTACCTTGACGAGGACAGCTGGTTTGCACTGGCTTCTGACCAGTACGACGCCCGTGGCCAGCTGTATCGCGGCTCGTTCAGCTTCTTCACCCAGAGCTACGACGTGCAGATTCCCAACAACAACCCGCACGTGGTCTACGACCTGGTCGGTGGCACCTACAACGTCAACGGCCTGATCGGCCCGCACGGCGGTATCGAGTACGTCGCCCCTCTGTCCAAGGCGCAGTGGTCACCGGAAGCACTGGCCGGCGCCGGCATTCGCTGACCCCGATGACCCGTCAGGTTTTGCAGAGGATGTGGCATGGCTTCTTTGAACAAGTATGCGCCGTGGGCGTTGGCAATCACGCTCGCCCTGGGCGGCAGCTGCGGTGTGGCCCAGGCGGCCTATGTCGATGTGCTGGACCTGCCGGCCGAGCCTAGCGCGCTAGCGGTGCACAGCGCCCTGCGCGATGTGGTGCGGGCCGGCGAGCGGCTGGTCGCGGTGGGGCCCCGTGGGCACATCGTGTATTCCGACAATCAGGGCCAGGACTGGCGCCAGGCCAGCGTGCCAGTCAGCGCCGACCTCAATGCCCTGGCGTTCCCAACCCCCCAGGAAGGGTGGGCGGCAGGCAACGATGGCGTGGTGCTGCACAGTCGTGATGGCGGTGTGAACTGGGCCGTGCAGCTCGATGGCCGGAAGATCGGTGCACTGGTCACGGCCCATTACCAGGCCTTGGCACAGGCCCACCCCGACGATGCGCAATGGCCGCAGTTCGCCGCCGAAGGCCAGCGCCTGGAGCAGGAGGGTGCCGACAAGCCGTTTCTGGGTGTGTGGTTCACCGACACCCGGCACGGCTATGTGGTGGGCGTGTTCAACCTGATCCTGCGCACCGACGACGGTGGCGAAAGCTGGGTGCCGATGCAGGACCGCACCGACAACCCGCAAGGCCTGCACCTCAATGCCATCCGGGCGGTCGGCGATGACCTTTACGTGGCCGGCGAACAGGGCCTGCTGCTTAAGTGGAATGCCCGGCAGCAGCGCTTCGTCGCCCTGCCTGGCCCTTACCAGGGCACCTGGTTCGGCATTCTCGGCAAGCCCGGCGAAGTGCTTGCCTACGGCCTGCGTGGCCACGTGGCGCGCAGCCTCGACGGCGGCCAGAGCTGGACCAAGGTGGACACCGGGCTGGGCCAGAGCATCACCGCCGCCAGCCTCGACAGCCAGGGTGACTACTGGCTGTTCAGCCAGGCCGGGCATGTGCTGCGCAGCCACGACGGCGGTCAGAGCTTCGCCCTGCAACCGCAGGTGCCGCTGGCACCTGTGGCGGCTGCCCTGCAGACCCGCGGCAACGGCACCGTGCTGGTAGGTGAGCGCGGCGTGCGCGTGCTGCCAGCCCGCTAAGACCCACAAGTATTCCAAGAGAGCCTCGTGATGGCCAACATCAAGCAAGACACCATGCCGGTGATCCGCGACCTGCGGGATTTCGATCCACGTTCCGGCAACCTGCTCGAACGCATGATCTTCAACTATCGCCCGCTGTTCATGCTGTTCATGGTGCTGGCCACGCTGGTGCTCGGCTATGTGGCTGTCACTCGCCTGGAACTGCGGCCGAGCTTCGAGAAAATGATCCCGCAGAGCCAGCCCTACATCCAGAACTACCTGGACAACCGCAAGTCGCTGCGCGGCCTGGGCAACTCGGTGCGGGTGGTGGTGGAGAACACCCAGGGCGATATCTTCGACCCCGAATACCTGGACGTGCTGAAAAAGATCAACGACGAGCTGTTCCTTGCCCAGGGCGTCGATCGTGCCTGGATGAAGTCGTTGTGGAGCCCAGGCGTGCGCTGGACCGAGGTCACGGAGGAGGGCTTCCAGGGTGGCGCGGTGATGCCCGATGACTACCAGGGCAAACCGGCCGACATCGAGCAGTTGCGCCAGAACATCAACCGTGCCGGTATTGTCGGCAGCCTGGTGGCGAGCGACTTCAAGTCCAGCATGCTGGTGGTGCCGCTGCTCGACCACGACCTGGCTACCGGGCGCGGTATCGACTACCGGCAGTTCTCGCAGATGCTCGAACAGCAGTTGCGCGACACGTACGAATACGGCGGCGACAGCAAGGCGCGCGCGTCTGGCAAGGAAGGCGAGGGCAAGTACAAGGTGCGGGTCATCGGGTTTGCCAAGCTGATGGGCGACCTGATCGACGGCCTGATCCAGGTGATGATGTTCTTCGCCCTGGCGGTGGTCACCTCGCTGGTGATTATCTTCCTGTACACCCGCTGCGTGCGCAGTACCCTCTTGGTGGTGTTCTGCTCCCTGGCGGCGGTGGTGTGGCAGTTGGGCATTGTCGGTTGGCTCGGCTATGCCATCGACCCGTACTCGATCCTGGTGCCGTTCCTGATCTTCGCCATCGGCGTGTCGCACGCGGCGCAGAAAATGAACGGCATCATGCAGGACGTCGGCCGTGGCACCCACAAGCTGGTGGCGGCGCGCTATACCTTCCGCCGCCTGTTCGTGGCCGGGGTTACGGCGCTGCTGGCGGACGCCGTGGGCTTTGCCGTGCTGATGCTGATCGACATTCCGGTGATCAAGGACCTGGCGATCACCGCCAGCATCGGCGTGGCGGTATTGATCTTCACCTCGTTGCTGTTGATTCCAGTGTCGCTGTCTTACGTTGGCGTTGGCCGCAAGGCGTCGGAGCGTGCCTTGCGTATCGACCAGCGCGCCGCCGAGCACCGGGGCTTTGGCAAGTTGTGGGACGCCCTCGACCGCTTTACCACGCGCAAGTGGGCCACCGGCGCGTTGCTGGTAGCCACGTTGCTGGGCCTGGGCGGTTTCTGGGTGAGCCTGCAGCTGAAGATCGGCGACCTCGACAGCGGCGCGCCGGAGCTGCGCGCCGATTCGCGCTACAACCGCGACAACGCCTACATCACCAGCCACTACGCGCTGTCCAGCGACCTGTTCGCGGTGATGATCAAGACCCCGCCGGAAGGCTGCCTGAGCTACAAGACGCTGATCCTCGCCGACCGCCTGGCCTGGCAGTTGCAGCAGTACCCCGGGGTGCAGACCACAGTGTCGCTGGTCAACGCCGTGCGCCAGATCACCGCAGGCGCCTTCGAAGGCAACCCGAAGATGAGCAGCCTGCAGCGCAACCAGGACATGCTCAACTACGCCGCCCAGCAGGCTTCGGTCAACGCCCCGGAGCTGTTCAACACCGATTGCTCGATGATGCCGGTGATCGCCTACCTCAAGGACCACAAGGCCCAGACCCTGGACGACGTGGTGGCCATCGCCGACCGCTTCGCCCGCGAAAACAGCAGCCCCGACCGGCAGTTTCTGCTGGCCGCCGGCAGCGCCGGTATCGAAGCTGCCACCAACATCGTGGTGCGCGAAGCCAACCGCACCATGCTGCTGTTCGTCTACCTGGCGGTCACGCTGTTCTGCCTGATCACCTTCCGCAGCTGGCGCGCGACCTTGGTGGCGCTGCTGCCTCTGGTGCTGACTTCAGTGCTGTGCGAAGCGCTGATGGTGGCCATGGGCATTGGCGTGAAAGTGGCCACCTTGCCGGTGATCGCCCTGGGCGTCGGCATCGGCGTGGACTACGCGCTGTACCTGCTCAGTGTGCAGCTGCACTACCAGCGGCAGGGCCGCACCCTGGGCGAGGCGTACCAGAACGCCGTGGCCTTCACCGGCCGGGTGGTCGGGCTGGTGGGTATCACCCTGGCTGCCGGCGTGGTCGCCTGGGCGTGGTCGCCAATCAAGTTCCAGGCCGACATGGGCATCCTGCTGACCTTCATGTTCCTCTGGAACATGCTCGGCGCACTGCTGCTGATCCCGGCCCTGTCGCACTTCCTGCTGCCGGACAAGCGCTTTGTCGCGGCGGCCCCCGCGCATTGCGAAGCCGCACCACAGCCCCGTGACAGTGCCCAGGTACCACGCGCGCAAGCGCGGGTGCAGGCGTAGTCAGCTCTTAGTCGATTCGAACATGGAAACTGGAACCAACGTCATGGCCAAGACAAAAATAATGCCGCCGGCAGCCGGCGCCTATGCCTACCCCTTGCTGATCAAACGCCTGCTGATGTCGGGTGTGCAACACCAGCCGGACCAGCAGATCGTCTACGCCGACACGCTGCGCTACACCTACCGCGAGCTCGAGCAGCGGGTGCGGCGCCTGGCCAACGTGCTGCGCGCGGCCGGCGTGCAGGCCGGTGACACCGTCGCGCTGCTGGACTGGGACAGCCACCGTTCGCTGGAATGCTTCTTCGCCGTGCCGATGATTGGCGCGGTGCTGCACACAGTGAACATTCGCCTGTCGCCGGAGCAGGTGGCCTACACCATGAACCACGCCGGGGATGACCTGGTGCTGGTGCATGACGACTTCGTGCCTCTGCTGGAGCAGCTGCACGGCCAGTTGGGTAAGGTCAAAGGCTACCTGCAACTGACGGACCGGGAGGCTGCGGCCACGTCGCTGCCGGTGCTCGGCGAGTACGAAGCGCTGCTGGATGCAGCCAGCCCCGAGGCCGAGTTCGAGGACTTCGACGAGCAGTCGGTGGCCACGCTGTTCTACACCACCGGCACCACCGGCAACCCCAAGGGGGTGTACTTCTCGCACCGCCAGCTGGTGCTGCACACCCTGAACCAGTTAGGCACTTTCGCCGCCTACGACGGCCAGCCGTTGCTGCGATCCAGCGACGTGTACATGCCGATCACCCCGATGTTCCATGTGCACGCCTGGGGCGTGCCCTACACGGCCACGATGCTGGGCATCAAGCAGGTGTATCCGGGCCGCTACGAGCCGGACAAGCTGGTGCGCCTGTACCGCGATGAGGGGGTGACGTTCTCCCACTGCGTACCCACCTTGCTGCAGATGATGCTCGACAGCGAGCAAGGCCGGCACACCGATTTCAGCCGCTGGAAGATCCTGCTCGGCGGCAGCGCGCTTACCCACGGCCTGGCGCGTCAGGCCAGCGAGCGCGGCATGCTGATCTTCAGCGGTTACGGCATGTCGGAAACCTGCCCGCTGCTGACCCTGACCCACCTGCACGACGAAGACCTGGCCTTGCCCATGTGCGAACAGGTGGCGCAGCGGATCAAGACCGGCGCCCCGGTGGCGATGGTCGACCTGCGCATCGTTGATGCGGCGGGCGTCGAGGTGGCCCACGACGGTGAGTCGCTGGGCGAGATCGTGGTGCGTTCGCCGTGGCTGACCCAGGGGTACCTGCACGAGCCGGAAAAGGGTGCCGAACTGTGGCAGGACGGTTGGCTGCACACCGGCGACATGGGCTCGATCGACCGCCACGGGGTGCTGGAGATCAAGGACCGCATCAAGGACGTGATCAAGACCGGGGGTGAGTGGATCAGCTCGCTGGCGCTGGAGAACCTGATCAGCCAGCACGCTGCGGTCAATGCCGTGGCGGTGGTGGGCATTCCCGACGCGCACTGGGGCGAGCGGCCGATTGCGCTGGTGGTGTGCATGCCGGGTGACAGCCTCGATCAGGTAGGGCTCGAAGCGCACCTGAAGCAGTTTGTCGACAGTGGCCAGATCAACAAGTGGGCGATTCCGCGCCAGGTGCACTTCGTGGCGGACATCCCCAAGACCAGTGTCGGCAAGATCAACAAGAAGCTGATCCGCGAGATGCATTGCTGAAACCCAATAGCCGTCGGTCTGTACCGACACCTTTCCAACAATCCCAATATAAGGAACACCCCATGAACTTCCTTGATGGCCACCTGTTCACCGAGAACCAGCAGCCGTTGATCATCACCGCAGCGCCCTATGCGCCTTCCTGGGTGCCGTCCGACTTCCCCGAGGACATCCCGGTGACCATGGCCGAGCAGGTACAGAAGGCCGTGGATTGCTACAACGCCGGTGCCACGGTGCTCCACCTGCATGTGCGCGAGCTGGATGGCAAGGGCTCCAAGCGCCTGTCCAAGTTCAACGAGTTGATTGCCGGTGTGCGTGAAGCGGTACCGGAAATGATCATCCAGGTGGGGGGCTCGATCAGCTTTGCCCCCGAGACCGAAGGCGCTGCGGCCAAGTGGCTGAGCGACGATACTCGCCACATGCTGGCCGAGCTCGATCCCAAGCCCGATCAGGTCACGGTGACGGTCAACACCTCGCAGATGAACGTGGTCGAGCACTGGGGCTATCAGGATGTGCGCGGGACTTCGATGGAAGACCCGGCGGTGTACGAGGCCTACAAGGAAATGACCGTGCCCGCGCAGCCCGGCTGGGTCGAGGAGCACGTGCGCCGCCTTAGCGCCGCGGGTATCCAGAGTGCCTTCCAGTGCTACAACCTGAACAGTTTCGAGTCGGTCGAGCGCCTGATGCGCCGTGGCATCTACAAAGGCCCGCTGGTGATGAACTGGGTGGCCATCGGCGGCGGCATGGACGTGCCGAACATCTACAGCCTCGCCAACATCGTGCGGGCCGTGCCGGACGGCGCCGTGCTCACCGTGGAAAGCTCGATGCGCAACGTGCTGCCGATCAACATGATGGGCATCGCCATGGGCCTGCACGTGCGCTGCGGCATCGAGGACAACCTGTGGAACCAGGCGCAGACCGAGAAGATGTCCACGGTGCAGCAGATCGAGCAGCTGGTGCGCATGTCGCGCGAGTTCGGTCGGCCGATCGCCACCGCCAGGCAAGCCCGCGAAATCAGCAAGATCGGCGTGTTCTACGACACCGTCGAAGAAAGCCTGCAGGCCAATGGGTTCGCGCCAAACCGCAACGGTGGCCAGCAGGGCTTCTTGCGCAAGACGGCTGAAACCGCTGACGGCAACTGAGCATTGGTTGACGAGAGGTTTTGCGCTGGCTGAAGCTGTGCTCCAGGGATTGGAGCCAGCTGCTCGGCAACCTCAAACACTCAACCAAAGTGCCAGGGCCGCCAAGGTCACCAGCAGCACCGGCACGGTCAGCAGTACGCCGACCTTGAAGTAATACCCCCAGCCGATCACCACCCCTTTGCGCGCCAGCACATGCAGCCACAGCAACGTGGCCAGGCTGCCGATCGGGGTGATCTTCGGCCCCAGGTCGCAGCCGATGACATTGGCGTAGATCATCGCCTCGCGCACCACGCCCTGAGCTTCGCTGGCATGGATCGACAAGGCGCCGATCAGCACACTGGGCAGGTTGTTCATCAGTGACGAAAGCAGCGCTGCAATCAGCCCGGTGCCCAGCGTAGCCGCCCACAGCCCATGCCCGGCGAGCCAGTCCAGTACCCCGGCAAGGGCGTCGGTCAGGCCGGCATTGCGCAGCCCGTACACCACCAGGTACATCCCCAGTGAGAACACCACGATCTGCCACGGTGCTTCGCGCAGCACGCGGCGGGTTGAAATCACGTGGCCGCGGGCGGCCACGGCAAACAGCACGGCGGCGCAGGCCGAGGCCACGGCGCTGACCGGGATGCCCAGCGGTTCCAGCACGAACAGCGCGGCCAGCAACACCACCAGTACCACCCAACCCGCACGGAACGTGGCGCGATCGCGCACTGCCAGGGCAGGCACTTGCAGGTCGTCGGTGGCGTACCGCAGCGGGATGTCGCGGCGAAAATACAGCCACAGCACCAGCAGCGTGGCCGCGACCGCCACCAGGTTCACCGGCACCATCACGGCGGCGTAGGCGTTGAAGCCGAGCCCGAAGTAGTCCGCCGACACGATGTTGACCAGGTTCGATACCACCAGCGGTAGGCTGGCGGTGTCGGCGATAAAACCGGCGCCCATCACGAAGGCCAGGGTTGCCGTGGGGGAAAAGCGCAGCGCCAGCAGCATCGACATGACGATGGGGGTGAGGATCAGGGCTGCGCCATCGTTGGCGAACAGCGCGGATACCGCTGCCCCCAGCAGCACCATGAAGGCAAACAGGCGACGCCCGTCGCCTCGGGCCCAACGCGCCACATGCAGCGCCGTCCAGGCGAAGAAACCGGCTTCGTCCAGCAACAGGCTGATGACGATCAGGGCGATGAAGGTGGCGGTGGCGTTCCAGATGATTGCCCAGACGGTGGGGATATCGTGCAGTGACACCACGCCGCACAGCAGGGCCAGAAGCGCACCGAAGGTGGCACTCCAGCCGACGCCGAGGCCTTTGGGTTGCCAGATGACCAGGGTCAGGGTGAACAGGAAAATCAGCGTGGCTGGGAGCATGAACAGATGGCTCGGGTTAGAGGAAGGCCAGTGTAGCCAGTGCAGCAGCCAATTACTGCAGCATGGCCAGGATTCTGTGTGAGCGGGAATACGGCGCTCTACCGCGCGCTTCAGCAAAGTTCGGTTACAAACATGTAAACTTCGTAAATACGATTTACTCTCATTTGCAATTCCCTATATTTACCACCCCTGTTGGCCACCAGACTGTGTTTGCGAGGCCGGTGGGCGAGGGCTCCCGGTTTGCGACAGGGATGTGCCGTTTCGCTCATGAATCGCAGGAGATGTACCCATGCAGTGCAGAACTTCACCCAACAGCCTGGCCCTGGCGTTCGTGGCGCTGGCGTCACCGGCCATGGTGGCCACCGCGGCCCAGGCTGAAGAGCAGCGTACGGGTGAGGTGCTGGAAGTGCCGGTTGCCGACAACGCGCTGGTGATTCAGGACACCCTGATCACCGCCGAGCGCGAGGCGCGTCAGGCCTTGGGTTCGTCGATCATCACCGCCGACGACATCAAGCGCCACCCGCCGTCCAATGACCTGTCCGATATCATCCGCCGCGAGCCCGGCGTCAACCTGACCGGCAACAGCGCCAGCGGCGCGCGCGGCAACAACCGCCAGATCGACCTGCGCGGCATGGGCTCGGAAAACACCCTGATCCTCATCGACGGCAAGCCCTCCAGCGCCCGCAACGCTGTGCGTTATGGCTGGAACGGTGACCGTGATACCCGTGGTGAAACCAACTGGGTGCCCGCCGAGGCCGTCGAGCGTATCGAGATCTTGCGTGGCCCAGCCGCCGCTCGCTACGGCTCCGGCGCCATGGGCGGGGTGGTGAATATCATCACCAAACGCCCCACCGACGAGCTCAAGGGCAGCGTCAGCCTGTTCACCCAGTTGCCGGAAGACGGTGCCGAGGGTGCCAGCCGGCGCGCCAACTTCAACCTCGGTGGCGGCCTCACCGATAACCTTGGTTTCCGGCTGTTCGGCGGCTTGGCCAAGTCTGACGCTGACGACCTCGATATCAACGCCAGCCACGCCAACAGCGCACTGGTTGCCGGGCGCGAGGGGGTGCGCAACAAGGACATCAACGGCCTGCTCAGCTGGAAGTTGAACGACGAGCACCGCTTCGAAGCCAGTGCCGGCTACAGCCGCCAAGGCAATATCTACGCGGGCGACACCATGAACAGCAACGGCGGCAGCGACGTCGCACTGATTTCCAGCCTGTATGGCCACGAAACCAACGTCATGCAGCGCAGCACCTACGACCTGACCCACCTGGGCGACTTCACCTGGGGTACCAGCAAGACCACACTGGCCTACGAATACGTGCGCAACTGGCGCCTCAACGAGGGTTTGGCTGGTGGCCCGGAAGGGGCGATCAACGACAGCGGCGCGGCGATGTCGCGGTTGCGTAACACGCGCTTGAACAGTGAGGTCAACTTGCCGTTCGCCCTGGGCAGCACCGAGCATGTGCTGACCCTGGGGGGCGAGTACCTGTACGAGTCGCTCAACGACCAAGGCTCGTTCCGTCCGCAGAGCTTCGACCCGAGTGGGTCGGGCAATGACGCGATCAGCGGTTTCGACCGCAGCGAATCGAAGATGACCGCCAGAAGCTACGCGTTGTTCGTCGAGGACAATATCGTCATCGGCGACACGACGGTGACGCCTGGCTTGCGTTTTGACCATCACGAGATGTTTGGCGACAACTTCAGCCCCAGCCTGAACCTGTCGCACAAGCTCACCGAGGCGCTGTCGGTCAAAGGCGGCATTGCTCGCGCCTACAAGGTGCCGAACCTGTACCAGTCCAACCCCAATTACCTGCTCTACAGCCGCGGCCAAGGTTGCAGTGTGGGGCAGACCAACTCCGGTGGTTGCTACCTGCAGGGTAACGCCGACCTCAAGCCGGAAATCAGCGTCAACAAGGAGATTGGCCTGCTGTACGACCGCGGCACCTGGCGTACCAGCGCCACCTACTTCCGCAATGACTACAAGAACAAGATCATCGGCGGTACCGATGTGCTCTATGCCATCAACAGCGGCCGCCGCGTGACCCAGTGGGAAAACGCCGGCAAGGCGCGGGTGGAAGGGATCGAAGGCAACGTCTTCATCGAGCTGACGCCGACCCTGGACTGGAACACCAACCTGACCTGGATGCTCGACAACGACAATCGCGAGACTGGCGAACCGCTGTCGGTGATCCCGGAATATACCGTCAACACCACCCTGGACTGGCGCGCCACCGAGCAGCTGTCGTTCCAGGTGGCGGGCACCTACTTTGGCAAGCAGAAATCGCCGACCTACAACTACCGCACCCAGCAAGACTACGACAAGGCCGCGCAGCAGGACGTCGAGGCCTATGGCCTGGTGGATGTGAGCGCCGGGTACAAGTTCAACGCCAACTACGACGTGCGGGTGGGCGTGAACAACGTGTTCGACAAGCAGATCCTGCGTGGCGGCAACGCCAGCAGTTCGGGGGCCAACACGTATAACCAGCCGGGCAGGGCGGTGTTTGCTGCGCTGAATATCAACTTCTGACAGCGGGGGCCGCTTCGCGGCCCGATCGAGACACGAGGCCGCTCCTGCAGGTACCGCACAGCCCTCGAATGCTGTGCGGGGCCTGTGGGAGCTGGCTTGCCGGCGATTGGGCTGCGCACAGCCCTGGCCTCATCACCGGACCTCAAGGAACCCTCCGATGATCAAAGCCCCTGCCTGGCTACAACTACTCTCTCGCAGCGCCGCCGCGTTGCTCGGCGGCTACGCCCTCAGCTACGCCGCCAGTGCCTGCCTGGCCCGCATCCTGCCGCTATCTGCCGCCGATGCGGTCATCGTCGCGACCCTGCCGGCGTTCATTTTTTACACCGTTGCCATGCTCTGGGCCTTCGCCTGCCGTGATGCCCTGCGCGCCTGGGCGCCGCTGGCACTGGCCGTGCCCCTTGCCCTGATCGGTTTCTGGCCCCAGGTAATGGAGCGGCTGACATGAAGAATACCTTCACCCAATCGATGGCCTGGCTGCATACCTGGGCCGGGCTGATCTTCGGCTGGCTGTTGTTCGCCATCTTCGTCACCGGCACCCTGGCGGTGTTCGACAAGGAGCTCAACCACTGGATGCAGCCGGAAATCCCGGCCACCCAGGTGCCCCAGGCCGACGCTGCCCGGCGCGCTATCAACTACCTGCAGGCCCATGAACCAGAAGCAGGCAACTGGGGCATCAGCCTGCCGAGCGAACGCGCGCCAGGGCTGCGCGTTTCTACCGGCGAGCGCCGCCACGGCGGTGGCGTGCAGCTCGACCCGCGCACCGGCGAGGCCATCGAGGTGCGTGACAGTGTCGGCGGCAACTTCTTCTTCCGCTTCCACTTCACCCTCGACCTGCCACGCAACTGGGGTATTTTCGTGGTCGGTGCGCTGGCGCTGGTGATGCTTGCGGCACTGGTGACCGGCATCGTCATCCACAAGAAGATCTTCAAGGAGTTCTTTACTTTCCGGCCGAACAAGGGCCAGCGCTCGTGGCTGGATTTCCACAACGCCAGCGCGGTGCTGTTGCTGCCGTTCCACCTGATGATCACCTACACCGGCCTGGTGATCTTCATGCTCATCTACATCCCCGCCGGGGTCGATGCGCTCTTTGCCGGCGACGCACGCGCCTACTTCCAGGCCCAAGGCAATGCCCGCGTGGAACAGCCCCGTGGCCTGGCCAGGCAGCCGGCCGCGCTGGTGGATGTAGCCCCGCTGTTGGCCCAGGCCGAGGCGCGGTTGGGGCCGATCGGCGGCTTGAACATCCGCAACCCGAACACGGCGGCGGCGCGCGTTGAAATCCGCCCCGAGCTGGGCAACCGGATTGCCCTGGCCAAGGGGCAGGCCATGGTCTTCGATGGCGTCAGCGGGCAACTGCTCAGCGACGTACCTGAGTGGCGCGCGGTGCCTTTGACCCAGCGGGTCATGGTCGGGCTGCACTTTGCCCAATTTGGCGGCTACCCGATGCGTTGGTTGTACTTCGTGTGCGGGCTGGTCAGCTGCCTGATGATCGCCAGCGGCCTGGTGCTGTTCTGCGTAAAGCGCGGGCGCAAGTATGTCAGTGCCACTGCCGATGCTTCGGCACGGCGCTGGTACCGGGTGGCCGAGGTGTGCAACGTGGGCTTCATCAGCGGTTTGCTACTGGCATGCGTCGGGCTGCTGTGGGTCAGCCGCTTGTTGCCGGTGGAACTGCTACAGCGGGAGAGCTGGGAAGTACGTGCGTTCTTTGGTGTATGGCTGCTGGCGCTGTTGCATGCGGGTGTCAGGCCGGCACGCCGTGCATGGGCCGAGCAACTGTTGCTGACGGCATTGCTGTGCATCGGCCTGGGTGCGTTTGGCGGCCTCGAAGACGCCATGCGCCTGGGCGTAGCGGCCTGTGCGTTGGTGCTGGGCGTGTTGATTGGGCTGGTGGCCTGGCGGGTGCGGCAAGTACAACCGGTGCAGCGCAAGGCCCGGGCAGGCCGGCAACAGGAGGCCGAGGCATGATGATGTGGATTGCAGGCGCAGTGCTGTTCGCTTATGCCGGTATGCTCGGGCTGTGCCAGGGGCTGGAGCGGCATTACAAACAGGTGTGGAATCGCACCTGCCCGCGCGTTTGGAGTATCAGCCTGCGCAGTGCCGGTTGGTTGGCGTTGCTGGCGAGCCTGACGCTGTGCGCCCAGTCCTGGGGCTGGGCCATGGGGCCGGTGGCCTGGTTCGGCGTGTTGTCGCTGGCGGGGTTGGTGCTGGTGATGTTACTGCCGTACTGGCCACGGCTGGCGGTGGGATTGGTGGGGGCGCTGCCGGTGTGGGGTTTGGCGCAGGTGGTTACCTATCTATGAACTGAGCGCGCCTACAAGGGATACGCGTTTGTGCGGGTGGCGACAATGTTGCAGCCAAACGCCTCGCAGCATGCTAAACCATGGGCCCCTGCCTGCTGCGAGAGAGCCCCGGTGAAAGCCGTCCGCCTGACCCTGATCTGCCATGCCCTGACCCAGGCCCAGAAGACCGGGCGCCTGCACCGTGCAGATGACGCCATCTTGCCGTTGACCCAAGAGCCCGACGCCATCGTGCCCGGCGTGCAAATGCTGACTGCGCCAGAACGGCGAGCCTGCGAGACGGCGGCGTGGTGGTCGGGGCCGGTGCAGATCGAGCCGGCATTGGCCGATTGCGACCTGGGGCGTTGGCAGGGTTTGCCGCTGAAGCAGTTGCAAACCGAACAACCGCAGGCGTTGGCGCAGTGGCTGCAGGACCCGGCCAGTGCGGTGCATGGGGGGGAATCTTTCGCGAGAGTATGCCAGCGTGTGGCCGCTTGGCTGGCGGCCTTCGACACGCCGGGTGAGTGGCTGGCAGTGACTCACCCGATGGTGATGCGCGCCGTGTTGGTAGAGGTGTTGGGGTGCCCGATGCAGGCTAGCCAGCGTGTCGACGTGCCGCCGCTTTCGCGCCTCGAGTTGAGCTTTACCGGGCAGTGGCGCCTGCGCCTGGGCTGAGGGTCAGAACGCCAGCTTGTAGCCGATCAGCAGCAGCATCGCCGCCAGGCACGGGCGCAGTACGCGGTCCGAGATCCGTCCGGTGAGGTGGCTGCCCAGGTAGATGCCCGGCAGCGAGCCCAGCAGCAGGTAGCCCAACAGCGACCAGTCCATGTTGCCCATGCCCGCGTGGCCCAGGCCTGCTACCAGGGTGAGCGGCACCGCGTGAGCGATTTCCGTACCGACCAGGCGGCGGGTGACCAGAAACGGGTACAGCAGGAACAGCGCCACGGTGCCCAGGGCGCCAGCACCGATGGAGGTGAGGGTGACCATAACCCCCAGCACCACGCCGGTGACTACGGTGAGGGTGTTCAGGCTGCGGTCGCTGAGGTGATAGTGGTCACTGGCATGGCGGCTGGCAAAGGCCTGCAGACGCGATTTGAACAGAATGGCCAGCGCGGTGAGGATCAGCACCACTGCCAGGCCTTGCTTGATGATGGCGTTAAGCGCCGAGGTGTCGGTGTGCAGGGTGCTGAGGAACCACAGGGTCAGTGCTGCGGCGGGCACGCTGCCCAGGCTGAGCAGCCCGGTGATCTTCCAGTCGATGTTCTTGTGGCGCGCATGCACCCAGACGCCACTGGCCTTGGTGATGGCTGCATAGAGCAGGTCCGTACCAACGGCCGTAGCCGGGTTGATGCCAAACCACAACAGGATCGGGGTCATCAGCGAGCCGCCACCGACGCCGGTCATGCCGACGATGAAACCCACGACCAGGCCCGCAATGGTGAAACCGAAAGAACCTACATCCATACGCTACTCGACTGCCCATCTTTGCCCGTTATCGGATGCAGCCAGCATATAGATTTTTTTATAGCCAAATAGACTTGTTCGTTATTAGGTTATAACCGGCATGTGTTCAGGCCCCGGGCGAACGCTTGCCCGGGGTTGCAGATAAAATCGTCGAACTGGCGCCCGTTCGCGGGCGATAATCCGGGCTTGGACCGGAGCCGATCAGTGCGGCATGGCGAGGGTCGGCCTGTCACCTTGCCGGCGCAGCGCCCCCACCTTCCCCGGCCCGTTTCCAGCAACCTCGAAAGGAGCATCCCATGAGCAATGACATCCAGCGTTTCCCCAGTAGCCTGCCGTTTCCGTTTTCCCGTGCAGTGAAGGCCGGGGGGTTTCTGTTCCTCTCCGGCCAGGTGCCGATGAGCGCCAGTGGTGAAGTAGTGCGCGGTGATATCCAGGCCCAGACCCGCGCAGCCTGCGAGCGCATCGCCGAAAGCCTGGCGGCCTGCGACGCGCGCTTCGATCAAGTGGTCAAGGCCACGGTTTGGCTGTCGGACATGAGCCACTTTGCCGGTTTCAACGAGGTCTACAAGGAGTTTTTTGGCGCGGCGCTGCCAGTGCGTTCGACTGTGGCCTCGGCGTTGGCGCTGGGGGTGGATGTGGAAATTGAAGTGCAGGCGTTTGTCGGCGAAGCCTGACCGAGCTGAGTCCCTTGCAAATCAATAACCCATTTTTTCTAAGAGGCGGCAACAGGCAGTGGCTGTTGCCGTCTATGACATGGCTTAGATCCTGAAGCTGCCTACCAGCTGCTTCAAGCGGCCAGCCTGTTGAGCCAGTTGATCGCAGTGCAGCAGTGTCTCGTTCAGGTTCTCGACGCCTTGCTGGTTCAGGGCGTTGATCTGGGTGATGTCCAGGTTGAGGCTCTCGACTACGGCAGTCTGCTCTTCGGTGGCGGTCGCCACCGACTGGTTCATGCCATCGATTTCGCCAATACGCTGGGTCACGCTGGCCAGGCGTTCGCCGGCCTGGTTGGCCACCTGCACGGTCTGCTCGCTCGAAACCTGGCTGGTGTTCATGGTGTGCACCGCTTCGCGCGAGCCTACCTGCAGGCTGGTGATCATGCGGTGGATCTCTTCGGCCGATTCCTGGGTGCGGTGTGCCAGGTTGCGCACTTCGTCGGCCACCACGGCAAAACCACGGCCGGCCTCACCGGCACGGGCGGCCTCGATCGCGGCGTTCAGTGCCAGCAGGTTGGTCTGCTGCGAGATGCCCTTGATCACATCGAGGATCTTGCCGATTTCGTCGGTGCTGGCGTTAAGCGTTTCGATCTGCGCGCAGGACTCGCTGATGCGCTGGGACAGGGCGGTCATGGCGCTGATCGCTTCCTCGACCACTGCACGCCCGCCGTGGGCCTGCTCGCTGGCGCCGCTGGCATGCTGCGAGGCATCGGCGGCGTTACGGGCGATTTCCTGGGTGGCAGCCCCCAGTTCGTTGATGGCCGCGGCCACACTGTTGGTGCGCATACTCTGTTCTTCAGAACCGCTGATTGACGCGTTGGACGCGCTGACCACTTTTTCCGACAGGTCATGCACCAGGCGGGTGGCCGAGGACACTTCGCTGATGGAGGCATGGATGCGTTCGACAAAGCGGTTGAACGAGGTGGCCAGCTCGCCGAATTCGTCCTTGTTTTGCACGGTCAGGCGGCGGGTCAGGTCGCCTTCACCTTCGGCGATGTCGCGCATGGCGCGGCCCATGGTGGTCAGCGGGCGCATCAGCACCGGGATCAGCAGGCCCAGCAGGCCGGCGATGGCAGCCACGGCAATGAGCATGGCGATGATCGCCGAGGTGCGGAATTGGCTGAGCGCCGCGTAAGCCTTGTCTTTATCGATGGACAGGCCGATGTACCACTGTGCCGACGGCAGGCCGGCCACCGGGGCGAAGGAAATGATGCGGTCCTGGCCGTTGAGGATGACATCCTGCATGCCGGCGGCAACCCGCAGGTTGCTGCCCGGATAGATGTCCTTGAGGTTCTTCATCACCTGGTCTTTGTCGGGGCTGACAATCACCTGGCCGTTGGCGTCGGCCAGGAAGGCGTGGCCGATGCCGCCGAAATCGACCGAGTTGATGATCTCGACCAGCGTGTCCAAAGTCACGTCGCCACCGACCACACCTATCAGTTCACCATCGCCCTTGCGCTTCACCGGGGTGGCGATGGTCACCATCAGGCCACCGACAGCGCCTTGGTAGGGGGCTGTCAGCACAGTCTGCCCGGCGCTGGCGGCGGCGCCGTACCACGGGCGCTGGCGAGGGTCGTAACCGGCAGGCATCTGGGTATCCGGGCGCTGGGTGAACACACCGTTGGCCTGGCCCAGGTAGGTGAACAGGAAATTGCGCGTGTAGGAAGGCTGCTCGATCAGCCCGGCCAGGGTCTCGCCGGTGCCTTGCTGGCCGATATCCTGGGCCAGGTTTTCCAGCACCAGGATGCGCCCGCTCATCCAGTTTTGCACGCTGCTGGCAGTCAGTGCGCCGGATTGCTGTACCGAGGCTTCGATGTTCTGGCGGATCGTGTTGCGTTGCAGGTAGTCGTTGTAGAGCGTGAACAGGGCAAATGCCAGGACCACGACGCCGCAGGCGCTGAGCAGGATCTTGTGGCGAAATTTCAGGTTCATGTTTCGAGACCTTGAGCCAATGAGGGGAGGGCGCAGCACGCTCATGACGCGATGCGGTGCCTGTCGACCGAGATATCGGCTCAAGGGGTAAAAGATTGAAGCACTTACAGTAATTTCTTCTGGGCGTTTCGACAGACGGCAGTCACTGATTCGTCAGCTGTTCGATCAACAGCCGTGCGGCCTGCTGCAGCGGTTGTTGTTTGCGCCACAAAATGTGTACCGGCAACTGCAACTCGTTGCGGGTATTGCGAAAATCCAGGCGTACCAAGCGCCCGTTGGCCAGCCGCGGCGCGACCCGTGACAGTGGCAGGTCGCCCCAGCCCAGGCCGGCTTCCACCATTTGCAACGCCAGGTCGAAGCTGTCGGTGGACCAGTGTGTGGCGCCGATCAGCGGGCGCGGGTCAGCCAGCGGCAGGTCGCGGCTGCGCACCAGAATCTGACGCACCCGGGTCAGGTCTTCGAGGTAGTGAATGCGCCCCTCGCGCAAGGCCGGGTGGGTGGGCGACAGCGTGGCCACCAGCGACTCCACGCCGATGTGCTGGAAGCTTCGGCGGGCATCGACCTGCAGGCCGGCAAAGGCCACGCAGAGGTCGGCCCGCCCGCTGTCCAGCAAGTGCAGGGCTTCTTCCTGCGGGGCGCTGAGCAGGGCGATATCCAGCAACGGGTGGCGCTCGCCCAGGCTGGCGATGGCCGCCAGCAACGGGCGGTGGTCGATGTCTGGCACAACGGCCACGCTCAGGCTGCTTTCCAACCCCTGGGACAGCTCCAGGGCATGCACTTGTAGCAGCCCCAGTTGTTCGGCAATCAGCCTGGCGTGTGGCTCCAGGGCCAAAGCCTTTGCGGTAGGGCGAACCTCACGTGAGCCGCGCTCGAACAGGCTGTAGCCCAGCTCGGCCTCAAGATTGCCGATGGCCATGCTCACGGCCGAAGGCACCCGCTGGAGGGCGCGTGCGGCGGCGGAAAACGAGCCGCGGTCGAGTACGGCAAGAAACAGCTGGATGTTGTCGCTGGAAAAATTCATGGCAGCCTCCTGTCAGTAGATCTGACAGCCGCTGACTTTTGCTGTCAAGCATGATGACGCATGATCGCGCCCCATCGCTTTTGTCATTGGAGTAATCCCGATGCAGGGACTAAAACGCAAACTGGTCTACGTGACTTTCTATGAGCTGATCGGGCTGTGCATGTCGACCCTCGGCCTGGCCTACCTGTCGGACACCCAGGCGTCGCATACCGGGCCACTGGCGGTCATGATCACCACCATCGCCATGCTCTGGAACCTGATTTACAACACCCTGTTCGAGTACTGGGAGAGCCGCCAGGCCAGGCGCGGGCGCAGCGTGGCGCGCCGAGTGGCGCATGCCATCGGTTTCCAGCTGACCTTGGTGGTGTACCTGATCCCGCTGATTGCCTGGTGGCTGGACATGACGCTGATGGAGGCGTTGCTGGTCGATATGGCGTTCATCATTCTGGTGCCGTGCTACACCTTCGCCTACAACTGGGCGTTCGACCGGGTCTTTGGGCTGCCACGTTCTGCCATGGCTGCTGCTTGATCCAGCCTGTACCCACTAAGGCGGCAGGCGGATGATCAAAGGTTCTTGCTGCTGCTTTACCTGCTGTTCCACCGGTTGTTCAACTGGCCGTGGTGCGCTGGCGAGCAAGCTGTCCTCAACCTGCCCCGACAGGTAATACACCCCCGCCATTGCCCCGCTCTGGCGGTTCTCCATCAACTCCTGCCATTCCTGGTTCAGTGCCACGTTGAGGATCACCCGCAACTGCTCGACCATCTGCGGCTGTTCGCGGTCATGGGTCATCATGCCGTAGCCGGCCGCGGCGATTGAAATCATCGCTCCCGCCACTTTGCCGACTGCTGATGCGACGGCGCTGGCGATGCCGCGTGGGGCCAGGGTAGCGCCGAGCTTGTCGCTCGCCTGGGTGGCCACCGAATTAAGCCCGACATCGGTTCTCCCGGGGCCCTTGCTGGCCAGTTGATGAAGGTGCTGGCGCATGGCTTGCCAGGCCGGCTGCTGGTCCAGCGGCTTGGCCCGTAGCAGTTGATACAGGCTGGCATTGCGGGCATCCGGTGGCCCCAGGGCGATGGCGGGGATGCGGTTGAGGCGCTGGCTGAGCTGCTCGGGCGGCGCGTTGTAGCGGCTGATGATGGCTGGCAGTTGCTGGCCGAACAGTTGCAGGTACAGCTCGCAGGCCCGGTCACGGATGCCCTCGGGGTTGATCTGTTCGGCCACCGGCTCGATCACCCGCACGTGGTATTGCTCCTGCAGGTACAGGGCCAGGCGCTTTTCTGCCGGCTCCCGGCCTGTGCCACTGTCGAGTTTGTACCAGGCCACCTTGAGGGTCAGCCACTGTTGGGTCCAGTAGCCGGTGAACCAGGGGATGAAGTCACTTTCGGTGCGCTGTTGTACCTGTTCCCGCCACACCCGCATGGAGCGCCGTGCATAGTCATTGGCCGAGCCGGCTGCGCCGACCGAGGCGTCGATCAATTCCTGATCGATGCGTTGCCAGGTGGCCGGGGTGAGCACCGCAGGGGGCGGCGGGGCTGGTGGGCGCTTGCCCGCGCAACCGGTGAGGGCCAGCAGAAGGCACAGCAACAGAAGGATTCGAGAACTCACGCGGCCGCCTCCCTGGTAGAGGCTGGGGTGGTTCTCGCAGTATAGGGCCGGGTGAGTGGGGTTGCTGTGCAGCCCATCGCCCGGTCATCGCGGTCCTACAGGGACCGCGTCAGCATGAGCGGCTAGTTCAGGTCGAGCTTTTGTTCCAGGCGGTCCAGGTGCTTGTGCATCAGCCCAAGCGCCGCCTCGGCATCGCCTTGCTCCACGGCATCGATGATCGCCGCATGTTCTTGCCAGGCGCAGTGGTCGCAGCACGGCGATTCGTAGCGGGCAATGATTAGCGAGGTCATTGGAACCAGGCCGTTGAGAAACCGCGCCAGTGGCGCATTGGCTGCCACCTGCGCCAGTTTGAGGTGAAACTCGCCGCCCAGGCGGATTGCCGCGCACCGTTCGCCGCTTTCATGGTGCTGGCGTTCGCGTTCCACCAGTTGCCGCAGCTGGCGCACCTGCGCCGGCCGAGCGCGTTGGGCGGCCAAGGTGATCAGCGTGGTTTCGGCCAGGCGTCTGGCACTGAGTACCTGGCGCGCCTGGTCCGGGTCGGGCGCCGCCAGGTGCGCGGTGTGGCTGGGCCGCTGCACCACCACCTGCTGGTCGGACAGGCGCCCAAGCACACGGCGTATCACGGTGCGGCTGACGCCAAAGGCATGGCCCAGCGCCTGCTCGGGCAACAGGGCGCCCGGTGGCAGGCGCTGTTCGAGAATGGCGTCGAACAGCCGAGGGTAGATTTGCTCGGCCGACAGACGGGTTTCGCCAGCAGCCAGCAGGGCTGGCAGGTGGGGGGCGGCATTCATGGTCGCTCTCCTGGGGTCATGGGCGCGGGTGTTCGTCCGGGATGTTCAGCGGGATGCCCATGCGTTGGCCTTCGGCCAGAATGTGCTGGCGCATTTGGGCGCTGGCCTGGGCACTGTTGCGTTCGCGAATGGCGCGTACCACGGCTTCGTTTTCCTTGAGCCGTGCTGCCAGGTGTTCGGGGGAATTGCGCAGCATGTCGGCACTTTGCTTCAAGGCATTACCGGTCTGTTGCACCACGCTCTGGAAGATCGGGTTGGTGGTCAGGGTGAACAGCGCCTCATGGAAAGCGATGTAGGCTTTTACCCCGGCTTCGCTGTCATCGGCCTCCAGCGCTTCACGCATGTCCATCAAGGTGAGGCGCAACTGGCCGACGTCCTGGCTATTGGCCGACTGCGCCACCAGCCCGACGATGAAAGGCTCGAGGGTGTAGCGCAGCTCCAGCACATCGGCCAGGCTGGCCGCAGCACCGGTGTCCATGCCCTGTTCCTGAGTGACGGCGTCGGCATCCAGCACCAGGACGCCCTTGCCCGGCAGCGAGCGCACCAGGCCCAAGGTTTCCAGTACGGTCACCGCTTCGCGCAGGCTGGGCCGGCTGATGCCCAGCTGTTCGGCCAGCTCGCGCTGGCCCGGCAGCATGTCGCCGGTGCGCCATTGGCCCCGGGCCAGGGCCTGGCGCAGTTTTTCCACCACTGAGTTGACGACGGTCGATGAGCTGATCACGGTTCGCTCCTGCAAGGGCCGGCGTCATCGCCGGCCACTTTCGGTCAAAATTCCTGTTGATGGTGCGTATTGGGCTGTTTGCGCGGGGTTGGGGTAAAGCCGAGCTTGCCGTCGAGCACGTTCTGCGCGCGTTCCAGGTCAATATCCTTTTCCCAGCGGGCGATGGCCACGGTGGCCACGCAGTTGCCAATCAGGTTGGTCAGCGCCCGGCCGATGCCCATGAACCAGTCCACCGCCAGCACCAGCACCAGGCCTACCACCGGGATTGCCGGCACGGCAGTCAGGGTGGCGGCGAGGATCACCAGTGCCGAGCCTGGGATGCCATGAGCCCCCTTGGAAGTCACCAGCGACACCAGCAGGATGGTCAGCAGGTCGGTCATTTCCAGCGGCGTGCCGGTCGCGTTGGCGATGAACACGATGGCCAAGGTCAGGTAGATGGAGAAACCGTCGAGGTTGAACGAGTAGCCGGTCGGGATCACCAGGCCGACCGTGGAACTGCCAATGCCCAGGTGCTCCAGCTTGCGCATGATCTGGGGCAGCACAGCGTCGGAAGACGCGGTACCAAGGACGATGGTCAGCTCCTCTCGCAGGTACTTGATCAACGGCAGCAGTTTCAGCCCCGACAGGCGCATCACCGTACCCAGCACAATCAGCACGAAGCCGGCGCAGGTCAGGTAGAACAATGCCACCAAGCCGCCCAGGTGTTGCAGCGATTCCAGGCCGTACTTGCTGGTGGTAAAGGCGATGGCGCCGAATACGCCGATGGGGGCCAGGCGTACGATCATGCCCATGATGCGGAAGATCACATGGCTCAGCTCGTTGATCAGCCGCGAGATACCGGCGGCCGAGTCACCTACCAGGTTCAGTGCACTACCGAACAGCACCGAGAACAGCAGTACCTGAAGAATGTTGTTGTCGGCGAAGGCACCTACCACGGAGGTGGGGATCAGGTCCATGAAGAACGCCGTGGCGCCATGGATGTGCTGGCCGCGCTCGGCCAGGCCATTGGCATCGGCGCTGGATAACTGGTCCAGGTGGATGTTGGCACCGCTGCCGATGCCACTGCTGAAAGCGAACACCAGACCGATCACCAGCGCCAGAGTGGTCAGCACTTCAAAGTAGATCACCGACTTCAGGCCGATGCGTCCGACCTTTTTCAGGTCGCCCGCGCCCGAGATGCCGCTCACCACCACACAGAACACGATCAGGCCGATGAGCATCTTGATCAGCTTGATGAACCCGTCGCCGAGGGGTTTGAGTTGCAGGGAAAGGTCGGGAAAACTGAGACCGCAGGCGATGCCGAGGGCAAGGCCGAGCACGACTTGCAGGAATATCGAACGCGAGCACCATTTGAGCATGGGGGGAGTCTCTGATCGGTGTCCTTGCTTCGGTAGCCGCACGGGGCGAAAGAGCGCAGGACTTAATTATTGTGGTCTTACCGGTTTGTTCAGCGCGAAGCCATAAAAGCGCGAAAAATCCGACATTGCAAGGGTTTTTGGCCTTACCGGTCTGACCAGTTATGGGGCACTCTGGCTTGCCAGGCTCTAGTTCGGTGCGCGCCATGCAGGTGGCGCGTACGAAATTGTGCAGGGCTTGACCAGCGCCTCAAGGGCTTTGCAATCAGCTTGCCAAGCCCAGCCGAGAGCCTTGAATAATAGATAACGCCATGATCCGTAAGGTTTATTTGCTTTATGTGTTGGGGCTCGTAGAATCCGCGCCTGACTGGGCAGTCACCAAGCAGGTGTTTGCGGGATTATTTATCCCGCAAAACGCTCGGTAGCAGCCGCCTGGCACCCCCCATGAATGGAGTCTCACTGTGCGTCTCAACTTGCCGGTAACCCCGGTCGAGCAACGTTTTCCCTCTGATCAGCGGCTCATTTCCGCTACCGATACCGCCAGCCTGATCACCTATTGCAACCCCGAATTCGCCGCCATCAGCGGCTACAGCGACGCTGAACTGATCGGCAGCCCGCACAACCTGGTGCGCCACCCGGACATGCCGCCGGCGGTGTACGAACTGATGTGGCGCTACCTGAAGGCTGGCAAGAGCTGGATGGGTATCGTCAAGAACCGCTGCCGCAACGGCGACTACTACTGGGTCAACGCCTATGTCACGCCGATCCTCGAAGGTGGGCGGGTGGTGGGCTATGAGTCGGTAAGGGTGTGCCCCACGCGTGAGCAGGTGACACGCGCCGAGGCCCTGTATGCGCGGATGCGTGCCGGCCAGGCGACACTGTCGGTACCGCGCCGGCTGAGCATGCTGGTGCAGGCCTTGGCCTTGCCACTGGCCGGTGGGCTGCTGGCGCTGGGCGCCAACCAGCTGTGGCCTGGCCTGGTGGGGCAGGGGCTGACCGTGGGGTTGTTCCTGGCCTACGGGCTGTGGGCGCACAACGCCATCGGACGCCGGATGCAACAGGTGGTCGAGGGGGCCGAAGGTACCTTCGCCGACCCGGTCGCGGCCTTGACCTACAGCGACCTGCCTGGCGCTGCCGGGCAACTGCAACTGATGCTGATCAGCGAAGAAGCCCGCCTGAAAACCGCGTTGACGCGGTTGAGCGACCTGGCCGGGCAAATGGCCGTGGCGGCCCACGATGCCGGGCAGTTGTCACGCAGCACTGAGGCGGCGTCGCTGGAGCAGCGCGCAGAAACCGATCTGAGTGCCACAGCGATGAACCAGATGGCGGCCTCCATCGGTGAAGTGGCCAACCACGTGCACTTGACTGCTGCCGAAGCCCGCACTGCGCACCAGTTGGCCGAACAGGGTAGCCAGGTGGCCGATGCCAGTGGCGCGGCGATTCGCACCTTGGCCAGCACCGTAACCCAGATCAACCAGGCGGTCAGCCACCTGGCCGGTCAGACCGGTGCCATCGCCGAAGCTGCCGGGATGATCCGCGGTATTGCCGAACAGACCAACCTGCTGGCCCTCAACGCAGCCATTGAAGCTGCGCGTGCGGGCGAACAAGGCCGTGGTTTCGCCGTGGTTGCCGACGAGGTACGTGCACTGGCTGACAAGACCCGCCAGTCAACACTGCACATCCAGGCCATCATCGACACCTTGCGCACTGGCGCCGAGGAGGCCGTGGCCATTGCCAGCCAAGGCATCATTGGCGCCGAGCAAGGTGTTGCTCAGGTCCAGGAAGCCCGGCAGGCATTGCATGGCATTCGTGACGCGGTGCAGCGTATCAGTGACATGAGCCAGCAGATGGCGACCGCCTCGCAGCAGCAGTCGGCGGTGGCAGAAGACGTTTCGCGGCAGATCAACGGCGTAGCCGGAATTGCCCAGCATAGCGCTCACAGCGCCAACGCCGCCGCCTCACGCGGCGCCGAACTGGAACAGGTGTGCGCCGGATTGCGCGCCCTGGTGGAGCGCTTCAACCGCTAAGGCAGGATGCTTTATGGATGATAACTATCGCGCGGCCGTAGATGCGGCCGCGATCTTTTCCGAAACCGACCTGCGTGGGAACATCACCTACGTCAACCAGCAGTTCTGCAGCATCTCGGGCTACAGCCGTGAGGAGCTGCTGGGCGCCAACCACCGCATCCTCAACTCCGGCCTGCACGAGCCGGCGTTCTTTGTCGGCATGTGGCGCGCCCTCGCCGCCGGGCGGGTGTGGAAGGGGGAGATCTGCAACCGGTCCAGAGACGGTTCGCTGTATTGGGTCGACAGCACCATGGTGCCACTGGTCGATCCGCTGACTGGCCAGGTGCGCAAGTATGTGTCGATTCGCTTTGACGTCACCGAGAAGCGCCAGTTGCTGCATACCTTGCAGTGGCGGGTGGGTCACGATGTGCTGACGGGCCTGCCCAACCGTGCCTACCTCTCCGACCTGCTGAACCAGGCCTTGGCCTACTCACGCCGCGAAGACATCTCGCTGGCGGTGTGCATGCTCGACCTGGATGGCTTCAAGGCGGTCAACGACGGTTACGGGCATGCCGTGGGCGACCTGCTGCTGGTGGAAGTGGCGCAGCGCTTGAAGGGTATCCTGCGAGGGGGTGATGCCGTGGCCCGGTTGTCGGGTGACGAGTTTGTGCTGATCCTGCGCCATGTTGATGATGAGCGCCAGCTGCATGCAGCCCTGAGGCGGGTGTTGCGGGCATTGGCGGCGCCCTGTGTGGTACGTGAACACACGCTGTCGCTTAGCGCCAGTATTGGCGTGACCCTGTACCCGCAGGATGACGAAGATGCCGATACGCTGGTACGCCACGCCGACCAGGCCATGTATCTGGCCAAGCAGCGCGGGCGCAACCGCTATCACCTGTTCGACGTATCGCAGGAGCAGGAGCTCAAGGCTACCCACCAGACGGTGGCGCGGGTGCGACGGGCACTGACCGACCGCGAGCTGTGCCTGTATTACCAGCCCAAGGTGAACCTGCGCAGTGGTCAGGTGCTGGGCTTCGAGGGCTTGCTGCGCTGGCAGCGGCCTGGCCGGGGCGTGGTGCCGCCCGGCGACTTTTTGCCTTGGGTTGAGCAGACCGACCTGATCGTTGAAATCGGCGAGTGGGTGATCGGCCAGGCGCTGAGTCAGTTGCAGGCCTGGGGGCGGCAGGGGCAGCCTTGGTCATTGAGTGTGAATATTGCGGCGCGGCATTTACAGCGCAGTGACTTTACCGAGCGGCTGCAGCAGCTGTTGGCAGAGTACCCGGAGGTGAACCCGTCCCGGCTTGACCTGGAAATCGTCGAGTCAGTGGCCATCGACAACCTGCAGCACGTCAGCCGCTGCCTGGATGCCTGTCGTGCACTGGGCGTGCGCTTTTCGCTGGACGATTTCGGCACCGGCTATTCGTCGTTGAGTTACCTGAAACGCTTGCCCACCCAGACGATCAAGATCGATCAGTCGTTCGTGCGCGACATCCTGCACGACCAGGACGACCTTGCGCTGACCGCCGCCGTCATCGGCCTGGCGCGAGCCTTCGGTCGCGAGGTGGTAGCCGAAGGGCTGGAGAGTGTGGAGCACGGCAGGGTGCTGATGGGCCTGGGCTGCGAGCTGGCGCAAGGTTATTGCATTGCCAGGCCGATGCCGGCCGGCGAAGTGCAAGCCTGGGCGCAGGCCTACCGGCAGCCGGTGCAGTGGCGCCAGCCCTGAGCGGCCACCCGCGGAGGGTGGTAAAGACTCAGGCCTGCCAGCGTGCTGCCAGCGCATTGCTTATGGGCAAAAAAAACGGCACCTGCCAGAGGTGCCGTTTTCACATCACGTACTGTTACTTATGCAGCTCTTCCGCCGCATACAGCGTGTTTTCCAGCAGGCAGGCCCGGGTCATCGGCCCGACGCCACCCGGCACCGGGGTGATCCAGCCAGCGCGCGGCAGGGCGGTCTCGTAGACCACGTCGCCCACCAGCTTGCCGTCTTCCTGGCGGTTGATGCCCACGTCAATGACGATGGCGCCTTCCTTGACCCACTCCCCCTTGACCAGGCCCGGCTTGCCGGCAGCCACAACCACCAGGTCGGCACGCCCGACATGGCCGGCCAGGTCCTTGGTGAAGCGGTGGCAGACGGTCACGGTGCAGCCGGCCAGCAGCAGCTCCATGGCCATCGGGCGACCCACGATGTTGGAGGCGCCGACGATGACCGCATCCATGCCGTACAGGTCCTGACCAGTGCTTTCCAGCAGGGTCATGATGCCTTTCGGTGTGCATGGGCGCAGCAGCGGGATGCGTTGGGCCAGGCGGCCTACGTTGTACGGGTGGAAGCCGTCCACGTCCTTGTCCGGGCGAATGCGCTCGAGCAGCAGCGAGGCGTCCAGGTGCTCCGGCAGCGGCAGTTGCAGCAGGATGCCATCTACGGCCGGGTCGTCGTTGAGGCGATCGATCAGCTCGGTCAGGGCCTGCTGCGAAGTGTCGCTGGGCAGGTCGAATGCCTGCGAAATGAAACCGACCTCTTCGCAGTCCTTGCGCTTGTGCGAGACATAGACTTGCGAGGCGGGGTCGGTGCCGACCAGGATCACTGCCAGGCCCGGCGTACGCAGGCCTTGCTGGCGACGCTCCACGACACGTTGAGCGATCTGCTTGCGCAGGCTGGCGGCGATCGCCTTGCCATCGATTAGGTGTGCAGTCATAGACGCGTGATTAACCATCGAGAAGGAAACAATAAAGAACGCGTATTCTCGCACGACACGCGCCAAGGGCAAAGGCGGGTGGTCGGGCAAATCCCCTAACCCCTTAAATAATTTAAATTTTTTTGAAAAAGGTGTTGACGACTTTCGGGGTCGCCTATAAGATTCGCCGCACTTGTCGGGCACAGCCTAGCACTGGTTGGCTAAGTCGGGCAGAATGAGTGGTTTAGCAGTTACCTGTTAATGACTTGTTCGGTTAGGCTTCAAGCTTAAGCGCCCGTAGCTCAGCTGGATAGAGCATCCGCCTTCTAAGCGGATGGTCGCAGGTTCGAGTCCTGCCGGGTGCGCCATTAGGCAGCTTGGGCAAGCAAGTAAAGTTGTAATGCAATATGGTG
>NZ_JBWKXT010000004.1:0-103999 GCF_059423245.1 Pseudomonas sp. GW460-LB5 | reverse complement strand
GGGCGTAGCTCAGTTGGTAGAGCGCTGGATTGTGATTCCAGTTGTCGTGGGTTCGATTCCCATCGTCCACCCCATATTCTTCAAAGGCGCCTCGATAGCTTCTGGCGCCTTTGTTTTAAGCGTTACGCGGACGTGGTGAAATTGGTAGACACACTGGATTTAGGTTCCAGCGGCGCAAGCTGTAAGAGTTCGAGTCTCTTCGTCCGCACCATGCTTCTGTAAAGCTGTACCGCAACATCGCAAGACCGCAATATGGTGGGCGTAGCTCAGTTGGTAGAGCGCTGGATTGTGATTCCAGTTGTCGTGGGTTCGATTCCCATCGTCCACCCCATATTTCAGAAAAGGCGCCTTGATCGTGAGATCGGGCGCCTTTTTGTTTTGGCGCTCGGCCTTCCATGCGCTGAAAATGTCGTGGCGAACGCCCTCGCCGCCAATTCACATCCGCCCCCTTGCAATCCTCTAGTGGCATCCCAATAAAAGCTGTTAGATTTCAGCCGGTTGAAACACCGGTCTTTTGGCCGGCAGAGGAACAGCCGAATGATCGCAAAAGAATCCCGTCAGGCCCTGGCGCTACAGCGCTTCGCAGAGGCCAACCCGCAGTTGCTCGAGGAGATCCGCGAGCTGGATGCGCGCGAGCAGGCCCAGCAAATCGAGTGGGCGTTCGAGGACGCGGCCGAGGAGCAGGGCGTTCAGCCCTGGGAATTGGCGCTGCAATTGATTGCCGAAACCCCGGAGCAGCTGCAGGCCATGCGCCTGGAGACGCACCGCGAGGTGGCCGAGGCGCTGGGGATGGAGTGGGAAGAATATTGCCAGTTCAACGAAATCGAACCTGAATAAAGGCAGCGATTTCGCCACTGGCAGTTGTTTGACAAGGTATTTCGGCTACAGGGCGCTACGGGCGCCGTGCGGCCCCTATTGGAAGCAGGCCTGGCGGTATGCCGTGCGGGCCATGAAAGTTAATCGACCGGCGTGGTTTCCCGTCGTCCCGAGTGGGGTGACTTCTGCTGCGCGACTCACTAGAATGCTTGCCCTTGATTCTGGAGTCGGGCTAACGCCGGCTAACGTCTGTGCAACGAGGAATATCCATGCAAGTTTCTGTTGAAAACACTTCCGCTCTCGAGCGCCGCATGACCATCGCCGTTCCGGCCGAGCGCGTCGAGAACGAAGTCAACAAGCGTCTGCAGCAGACTGCCAAGCGCGCCAAGATTGCGGGCTTCCGTCCTGGTAAAGTGCCGATGAACGTGATCCGTCAGCGTTTCGAAGCTGACGCCCGTCAAGAGGCTTTCGGTGACCTGGTCCAGGCATCCTTCTACGAAGCCATCGTCGAGCAGAAGCTGAACCCGGCCGGCGCCCCTGCTGTAGAGCCGAAGTCCTTCGAAAAGGGCAAGGACCTGGAATTCGTCGCCATCTTCGAAGTGTTCCCTGAGTTCACCGTTGCCGGCCTCGAGTCGATCAGCGTCGAGCGCCTGAGCGCCGAAGTGGCTGACGCCGACCTGGACAACATGCTGGAAGTGCTGCGCAAGCAGAACACCCGTTTCGAGGCTGTCGAGCGCGCCGCGCAGAACGACGACCAGGTCAACATCGACTTCGTCGGCAAGGTCGACGGTGAAGTGTTCGCGGGTGGTTCGGCCAAGGGCACTCCGCTGGTGCTGGGTTCCGGCCGCATGATCCCGGGCTTCGAAGAAGGCCTGGTTGGCGCCAAGGCTGGCGAAGAGCGCGTTGTCAACGTGACCTTCCCAGAGGACTATCAGAACCTGGACCTGGCTGGCAAGGCTGCCGAGTTCACCATCACCGTCAACAGTGTTGCCGCCCCTGTGCTGCCAGAGCTGAACGAAGAGTTCTTCGCCCAGTTCGGGATCAAAGAGTCGACCCTGGAAGGCTTCCGCACCGAAGTTCGCAAGAACATGGAGCGTGAACTGCGCCAAGCGATCAAGACCAAGGTGAAGAACCAGGTCATGGACGGTCTGCTGGCCGCCAACCCGATCGAAGTGCCAAAGGCTTTGCTGGAAAACGAAGTCAACCGTCTGCGCGTGCAGGCCGTTCAGCAGTTCGGTGGCAACATCAAGCCTGAGCAGCTGCCAGTTGAGCTGTTCGAAGAGCAAGCCAAGCGCCGCGTAGTGCTGGGCCTGATCGTGGCCGAAGTGGTCAAGCAGTTCGAGCTGAAGCCGGATGACGCCAAGGTTCGCGAGATGATCGAAGAAATGGCTTCGGCTTACCAAGAGCCTGAGCAGGTCATCGCCTGGTACTACAAGAACGACCAGCAGATGAACGAAGTCCGTTCGGTTGTGCTGGAAGAGCAAGTTGTAGATACTGTCCTGCAGAAAGCGACTGTGACCGACAAGTCGGTCTCGTACGAAGAAGCCGTAAAACCAGCTGAGGCACCTGCCGCTGCTGAGTAACGGGCTTCTCTCGTAGGAAACCCCCACAAGCCAGCCTTCGAGCTGGCTTGTGCGTATTCAAGCCATGACTATTTGGGAGTGAGCGCAGGACATGTCCCGCAATTCTTATATTCAGCAGAGCTCTGACATCCAGGCCGCAGGCGGCCTGGTCCCGATGGTTATCGAGCAGTCCGCCCGTGGCGAACGTGCCTACGACATTTATTCGCGCCTGTTGAAGGAGCGAGTGATCTTCCTGGTCGGTCCTGTAGAAGACTACATGGCCAACCTGGTAGTGGCGCAGATGCTGTTCCTGGAAGCGGAAAACCCGGACAAGGATATCCATCTTTACATCAACTCCCCAGGCGGCTCGGTGACTGCTGGCATGTCGATCTACGACACCATGCAATTCATCAAGCCGGATGTCTCGACCATCTGCATCGGCCAGGCCTGCAGCATGGGTGCCTTCCTGTTGACCGCCGGTGCCAAGGGCAAGCGTCATTGCCTGCCTAACTCGCGGGTGATGATTCACCAGCCGCTGGGCGGCTTCCAGGGCCAGGCTACCGACATCCAGATCCACGCCCAGGAAATCCTCAGCATCAAGGCGCGTCTCAACGAGCTGCTGGCCTATCACACCGGCCAGGACCTCGAGACCATCCAGCGTGACACTGAGCGTGACAACTTCATGAGCGCCTCGCGCGCGGCCGAGTACGGCCTGATCGACTCGGTCTACGACAAGCGGCAACTGGCCTCCTGAACCGGGGCGCCAGAGCAGGCAGGCGCGCAAACCGCCTGCCTGCGGACTTGAAAAAGCCCGCAATTGCCTTCATCTTGTGTTGCAAGCCTACCGGATTGGATCGATCGAATGACTGACACCCGTAACGGCGAGGACAGCGGCAAATTGCTCTATTGCTCCTTCTGCGGCAAAAGCCAGCATGAAGTGCGCAAATTGATTGCCGGGCCCTCGGTATTTATCTGCGACGAGTGCGTCGACCTGTGCAACGACATCATCCGTGAGGAGGTGCAGGAAGCCCAGGCCGAGAGCAGCGCGCACAAATTGCCTTCGCCGAAAGAAATCAGCGGCATCCTTGACCAGTATGTGATTGGTCAGGAGCGCGCGAAGAAGGTGCTTGCCGTAGCGGTGTATAACCACTACAAGCGCCTGAACCAGCGTGACAAGAAGGGTGACGAAGTCGAACTGGGCAAGAGCAACATCCTGCTCATCGGGCCGACCGGCTCGGGCAAGACCCTGCTCGCCGAAACCCTGGCACGCCTGTTGAACGTACCGTTCACCATTGCTGACGCCACCACCCTGACCGAGGCCGGTTATGTGGGTGAGGACGTCGAGAACATCATTCAGAAGCTGTTGCAGAAGTGCGACTACGATGTGGAAAAGGCCCAGATGGGCATTGTCTACATTGACGAAATCGACAAGATCTCGCGCAAGTCGGACAACCCGTCCATCACCCGTGACGTCTCGGGCGAGGGCGTGCAGCAGGCGCTGTTGAAACTGATCGAGGGCACTGTGGCCTCAGTGCCGCCGCAAGGCGGGCGTAAACACCCGCAACAGGAATTCCTGCAGGTTGATACCCGCAATATCCTGTTCATTTGCGGTGGCGCGTTCTCGGGTCTGGAAAAAGTCATCCAGGGCCGCTCCACCAAGGGTGGCATCGGTTTTGGCGCAGAAGTGCGCAGCAAGGAAGAGGGCAAGAAGGTTGGCGAGTCCCTGCGTGAGGTCGAGCCGGACGATCTGGTCAAGTTTGGCCTGATTCCGGAATTCGTCGGCCGTCTGCCGGTGCTGGCTACCCTCGACGAGCTGGACGAGGCTGCATTGATGCAGATCCTCACCGAGCCGAAGAATGCTCTGACCAAGCAGTATGCCAAGCTGTTCGAGATGGAAAGCGTCGACCTCGAGTTCCGCAGCGATGCGCTCAAGGCCGTTGCCCGCAAGGCCCTGGAGCGCAAGACTGGCGCCCGTGGCCTGCGTTCGATCCTCGAAGGCGTGCTGCTCGACACCATGTACGAGATCCCTTCCAAAAAGGATGTCAGCAAGGTGGTGATCGACGAGAGCGTCATCGAAGGCACCTCGCAGCCGCTGATGATCTACGAAAACAGCGAGCCGCAAGCCAAGGCCGCGCCAGACGCCTGATTCAGGCAATGGCCGGTGGCGGTTGCAAGCAAGAAGGGGGCCTACGGGCCCCTTTCTGCTTTTCCTGCGCTAGCGCTTGTAATTTCCCAGGCATGCCCCCACATTAGGTCCAAGCATCATTTCCACCGGTTTCCGGCCATAAGGCCGCTGTAGAGGCGAAATCATGAAGACAACCCTCGACTTGCCTCTTTTGCCATTGCGCGATGTCGTTGTTTACCCGCACATGGTTATCCCGCTGTTCGTGGGGCGCGAAAAGTCCATCGAAGCCCTCGAGGCAGCGATGACGGGCGAAAAGCAGATCCTCCTGCTTGCCCAGAAAAACCCGGCCGACGACGACCCGGGCGAGGACGCCCTGTATCGTGTCGGTACCGTTGCCACCGTACTCCAACTGCTGAAACTGCCTGATGGCACCGTCAAGGTGCTGGTCGAGGGCGAGCAGCGCGGCGCCGTCGAACGTTTCACCGAAGTAGAAGGGCACATCCGTGCCGAAGTCTCCCTGATCGACGAAACCGACGCCGCCGAGCGCGAGTCGGAAGTGTTCGTGCGCACCTTGCTGTCGCAATTCGAGCAGTACGTGCAACTGGGTAAGAAAGTCCCTGCCGAAGTGCTGTCTTCGCTGAACAGCATCGAGGAGCCAGGGCGTCTGGTCGATACCATGGCCGCCCACATGGCCCTGAAGATCGAGCAGAAGCAGGAAATTCTCGAAATTGTCGATCTGACTACCCGTGTCGAGCACGTATTGGCGCTGCTGGATGCTGAAATCGACCTGCTGCAGGTTGAAAAGCGCATCCGCGGCCGGGTCAAGAAGCAGATGGAGCGCAGCCAGCGCGAGTACTACCTGAATGAGCAGATGAAGGCCATTCAGAAAGAACTCGGTGATGGCGATGAAGGCCACAACGAAGTCGAAGAGCTGAAAAAGCGCATCGAAGCCGCTGGCCTGCCCAAGGATGCTCTGGCCAAGGCCCAGGCAGAGCTGAACAAGCTCAAGCAGATGTCGCCAATGTCGGCCGAGGCCACTGTGGTGCGCTCGTACCTCGACTGGCTCGTGCAGGTGCCTTGGAAAGCCCAGAGCAAGGTGCGTCTGGACCTGACAAAGGCCGAGGAAATCCTCGATGCCGACCACTACGGCCTGGAAGAGGTCAAGGAACGCATTCTCGAGTACCTTGCCGTGCAGAAGCGCGTCAAGAAAATCCGCGGCCCGGTGCTCTGCCTTGTTGGCCCGCCTGGCGTCGGCAAGACCTCGCTGGCTGAATCGATCGCTGCTGCCACCAACCGCAAGTTCGTGCGCATGGCCCTCGGTGGCGTGCGTGACGAGGCAGAGATCCGTGGCCACCGCCGTACCTACATCGGCTCCATGCCTGGCCGTCTGATCCAGAAGATGACCAAGGTGGGGGTGCGCAACCCGCTGTTCCTGCTCGACGAAATCGACAAGATGGGCAGCGACATGCGTGGCGACCCGGCCTCGGCACTGCTTGAAGTGCTCGACCCGGAGCAGAACCACAATTTCAACGACCACTACCTGGAAGTCGACTACGACCTCTCGGACGTGATGTTCCTGTGCACCTCGAACTCGATGAATATCCCGCCGGCGCTGCTCGACCGGATGGAAGTCATCCGCCTGCCGGGCTACACCGAAGACGAGAAGATCAACATCGCGGTCAAATACCTGGTGCCCAAGCAGGTCAAGGCCAACGGCCTGAAGAAGGACGAGCTGGAGGTCGATGTCTCGGCGATCCGCGACATCATCCGCTATTACACCCGCGAAGCCGGTGTGCGTGGGCTGGAGCGGCAAATTGCCAAGGTCTGCCGCAAGGTCGTCAAGGAACATACCGGGCAGAAGCTGGTCAAGGTCAAGGTGGCCAGCGAGCAGCTGGAGCACCTGCTGGGTGTGCGCAAGTTCCGTTACGGCCTGGCCGAGCAGCAGGACCAGATCGGTCAGGTCACCGGCCTGGCCTGGACCCAGGTGGGTGGCGAGCTGCTGACCATCGAGGCCGTGGTCATTCCTGGCAAGGGCCAACTGATCAAGACCGGCTCGCTGGGCGATGTGATGGTCGAGTCGATCACCGCCGCACAGACCGTGGTGCGCAGCCGCGCCCGCAGCCTGGGGATTGCCGCCGACTTCCACGAGAAGCGCGACGTGCACATTCACATGCCGGAAGGCGCCACGCCGAAGGACGGCCCAAGCGCGGGTATCGGCATGTGCACTGCACTGGTGTCGGCGCTGACGCAGATTCCGGTACGTGCCGACGTGGCCATGACCGGCGAAATCACCCTGCGTGGCCAGGTACTGGCCATTGGCGGGTTGAAGGAAAAACTGCTGGCGGCACACCGTGGCGGCATCAAGACGGTGATCATTCCAGAGGAGAATGTTCGCGATCTGAAGGAGATTCCGGAAAATATCAAACAGGATCTTCAGATCAAACCGGTCAAATGGATTGACGAAGTCCTGCAAATTGCGCTGCAATACGCCCCGGAGCCCTTGCCAGATGTGGCTCCTGAGATTGTCGCGAAAGATGAAAAGCGCGACGGCGATGCTAAGGAAAGAATCAGCACGCATTAGTAGTTTTTGGCTGGGGGGCTTTCCTTGACAGTTTTTTCGGGCCCTTGCTATAAAGCGGCACGCTATTGTCATCAAGCCACCCAGCGCACGTTTCATAAGCTTTTCATTACATACTTAGAAACAAACTCATTAGAGAAATAAGGGGACTTAGAGTGAACAAGTCGGAACTGATTGACGCTATCGCTGCATCGGCTGACATTTCCAAAGCTACCGCAGGTAAGGCTTTGGACGCTGTGATCGACTCCGTAACCGGTGCCCTGAAAGCAGGCGACGACGTCGTTCTGGTTGGCTTCGGTACCTTCTCGGTCAAGGACCGCGCCGAACGTACTGGCCGCAACCCTCAAACCGGTAAGGCCATCAAGATCGAAGCCGCCAAGGTTCCAGGTTTCAAGGCTGGCAAAGGCCTGAAAGACGCCGTCAACTAAGTCGTCTTTCAGCCGGCCCCGGCCTTGCCGGGTCCGAGCACGCTGAAGGCGGGGCGCAAACGTTCCCGCCTGACACGTTTGCTAAGAAAAGGCGCATCCTCGGATGCGCCTTTCTTTTATCAGGATTCTACCCACGCTCCGCGGTTGTCGACGCAGTGGTACAGCCGTTTCTGGGGGACGCATGCTGCAAAATATCAGGGACAATTCACAAGGTTGGATTGCCAAGACCATCATCGGCCTTATCGTCGTTTTGATGGCGTTGACCGGTTTCGAAGCCATTTTCCAGGCCGCCACCCATAGCCAGGACGCCGCCAAGGTGAACGGCCAGACCATCAGCCAGAACGAGCTGGGGCAGGCTGCCGACATGCAGCGCCGTCAGTTGATGCAACAGTTGGGCAAGGATTTCGACCCAGCGCTGCTGGATGACAAATTGCTGCGTGAAGAGGCGCTCAAGGGCCTGATCAGCCGCAAGTTGCTGCTGCAAGGCGCCGAAGATGCCAAGTTTGCCTTCTCCGAGGCTGCGCTGGATCAGGTGATCCTGCAAACCCCGGAGTTCCAGGTGGACGGCAAGTTCAGTGCTGACCGCTTCGACCAGGTCATCCGCCAAATGGGCTACGGCCGCATGCAGTTCCGCGACATGCTCTCCGAGGAAATGCTCATCGGCCAGCTGCGCACCGGCTTGGCCGGCAGCAGTTTTGTCACCGACCAGCAGGTCGATGCCTTCGCTCGCCTGGAGAAGCAGACCCGTGACTTCGCCTCCCTGACCTTCAAGGCCGACCCGGCTGCGGTCAAGGTCAGCGACGAAGAGGTCAAGGCGCATTACGAGCAGCACGCCAAGGAGTTCATGTCGCCTGACCAGGTGGTGATCGACTACATCGAACTGAAGAAGTCGGCGTTCTTCGACCAGGTCAAGGTGACCGACGAAGAGCTCAAGGCCCAGTACGAGAAGGAAATCGCCAACCTGGCCGAGCAACGCCATGCCGCGCACATCCTCATCGAGGTCAACGACAAGGTCACCGACGCCCAGGCCAAGGCCCGTGCCGAAGAGATCGAGCAGCGCCTGGCCAAGGGTGAAAGCTTTGCCGCGTTGGCCAAGGAGTTCTCCCAGGACCCGGGTTCGGCCAGCAGCGGTGGTGACCTCGGCTTTGCCGGCCCGGGTGTCTACGACCCGGCGTTCGAGGACGCGCTGTACAAGCTGCAGGACGGCCAGGTCTCGGCGCCAGTGCGCACCGAGTTTGGCTACCACCTGATCAAGCTGCTGGGTGTGCAGGCGCCTGAGGTGCCGAGCTTCGCCAGCTTGAAGGACAAACTGACCCGTGACCTGAAAATCCCGCTGGTCGAGCAGCGTTACGTCGATGCCAGCAAGCAGCTGCAGGATGCTGCCTACGAGGCTTCCGACCTGGCCCAGCCGGCTCAGGACCTGAACCTCAAGGTGCAGACCTCTGCAGCCTTTGGGCGCGAGGGTGGTGAAGGCATTACCGCCAACCGTTCGGTGGTGCAGGCTGCGTTCTCCGAAGAAGTGCTGGAGGAGGCTGCCAACAGCACCGCGATCGAGCTCGACCCGGAGACCACCGTGGTATTGCGCGTCAAGGAGCACCGCAAGCCGGAGCAACTGCCGCTGGAAGCGGTGGCCAGCAACATCCGCGAACACCTGGCCAAAGAGAAGGCGACTGCCGAGCTGAAGGCCAAGGCGGACAAGCTGATTGCCGGCCTGCGTGATGGCTCCATCGCCGCAGGCAGCGTGCACGAAGGGCAAGGCTGGAAGGCCTATGAAGCAGTCACCCGTGGCGAGGACGGTATTGATCCGGCCGAACTGCAGGCGCTGTTCCGCCTGGGCAAGCCGCAAGCCAAGGACAAGCCGGTGTATGGCAGCGTAGTGCTGCGTGACGGTAGCCTGGTGGTGCTGCAGCTCAAGGGTGTCAACGAAGGCGCTACCGCCACCGACGAAGAGAAGCAGCAGATCCGCCGCTACCTCGCATCGCGTGCTGGTCAGCAGGACTTCGCGGCGTACCGCAAGCAGCTGGAAGCCAATGCTGACATCACCCGTTACTGAGGTGGTTGCTGCATGAAGGAACAGGCCGCCTCGTGCGGCCTGTTTCGTTTCAGTACCTGTGGGGGCGGGCTACCGCGAAGAGAGCGGCACAGGTGCTATAGCGCTTAGCGCTTCACCCCTTCGTGGTTATCCAGCGTATCCCGCGCAATTTCCCGTCCCAGGGCAATCAGCTCGGGCGCCTTGTAGAACTCGAAGAATCGGCACACCCGTTTGGGCACGTTGATCAGCACGTCCGGTGGGTAGCCGGCGATCTTGTATTGCGCCAGCGAAGTCTGCATGACCTCGAAGCTCTGGTTGATCAGGTCCAGCAGCGAAGCAGGCCCCACGTTGTCGATGATGAACGAGCCGGTCGCCGATTTTGGCGCGCCCTCGCGTTCCGGTGCCGCCGCCGGTTGTTGGCCTTCCGGGTCGGCGGCATCTGCCAGCCAAGGGTTTGGCGGTGCCAGGCCATCGGCAGCGATCTCCTGTTCGATACGCATCAGCTCTTCCGCCGGCTTGCGCCGGAATGGCAGGCGAGAGCCCAATGAGCTCAGCAAGGAGTCAAAACGCATCTTGAACGCCGCAGGGCGCTCAATCACCGGTAACTGGTATTGCTTCTGATTGGTGGCGTTGAGGTTGACCGCGATGATCAGGTCGCAGTGGCTGGATACCACAGGCACAATCGGCAGCGGGTTGAGGATGCCCCCGTCGACCAGCATACGGTTGCCCTGCATCACAGGGGTGAACAGGCTTGGGATGGCCGCCGAGGCGCGCATGGCCTGGTGCAGGCAGCCTTCCTGGAACCAGATTTCCTGTTGGTTGGTGAGGTCGGTTGCAACCGCTGTATAGGGGATGCGCAATTGCTCGATGTTGATTTCGCCGACGATCTTGCGGATTTGCCCGAACACCTTGTCGCCACGAATGGCACCGAGGCGAAAGCTGACGTCGACCAGGCGCAGTACATCCAGGTAATCGAGGCTCTCGATCCAGTTGCGATAGTCGCTCAGCTTGCCGGCGGCATAGATGCCGCCAACCACTGCACCCATGGAGCAGCCGGCAATGCAGGCAATGTCGTAGCCGCGCCGCTCGATTTCTTCAATCACACCGATGTGTGCATACCCCCGGGCTCCGCCTGAGCCCAGTACCAGTGCCACGCGTTTGCTCATGAATATTCCCCGTCCAGTGCAACCATGGTCCTACAATGCACCCATCACAGGCTGTGCTTCAATGTCGATCGCGCTGAGCTACTGTAATAAAACCGGCCAGGCACAGTTGGTCGGGCAGGGCACTTTTCAGCTGCCGGGGCGTCGAACAGCCACTGTTTTTTCCATTGAGGTATTACTGATGAAAGCCTGGATCTGCCTTCCACTGATTGCCTTGGCCCTTGCTGGCTGCGCAGGCAAGACGGCCTACCGTGACAGCTGCGCGACCCAGCTGGATGCCGCCTGGAAGGAATTGGACCTGGCCAAGGCCGAAGGCTTTGCCGGTGCTGTCAGTTACTCCAAGGCTTTGTCGCTGTTGACCGGGGCCAAGACCCAGCAGCAGTTCGAAGGTTATGAAAGCTGCACGCGCAAAGCCGAAAAGGCGCGCTTCTACATTCGTGAGTCGCGCGCTGGGCGCTGACCGAGGAGCGTCGTATGTCTGCCATGCTAGACCATGTCGTTGCACAGACCCTGGCGGTGCAGGTGCGGCTGCTGGCTTGCCGGGAACGCCTGGCCGCTGATACTGACAGCGAGGCCTTGCACGACCTGCGCATCAGCCTGCGGCGCTTGCGCAGCCTGCTGAGGCCCCTGCGCGGGCTGCCTGGTGTGGAGCAGTTGGAGGAGGCCGCCAGCGCGTTGGGTACCCTGACCACGCCATTGCGTGACCGCGAGGTGCTGGCAGCGGAGCTGATCGGGCGCGGCCATACTGCAGCAGGGCAGCGGCGCCTGGAAGGGCGTGGCAGGACCTTTGCCAGTGTGGCTGCCAGCCCGCAACTGACCCGGGTGCTGGCGATTGTGGACGCGTTTCCGTTGTTCTTGCGGGCGGCAGGCCGTGAGGGGCTGGTCAAGTCGCTGGACAAGCGCATTGACAAGCGCCTGGTCAAGCAGTGGCGTAGGCTGCACGAAGCCCTGCAAGACCCTGCTCACGACCGCCACCGCCTGCGCTTGCTGATCAAGCGTGCGCGCTATGGCGACGAAGCCTACCCGCAGCTCGACCATGCCGGGAAAAAACTGCAGCGCCTGCTGAAAAAGGCACAGGCAGACCTGGGCGGCTGGCATGACCGCCTGCAGTGGTTGCTGCAGGCACGCGACCATGCTGACCTGGCCCCTTGCAAGGCCGCGTGGGAGCAGGAACTGCACGAGGCGGAACGCACGGCGGATGTGACGCTGGATGCCCTGCTGCGCGCGCTGGCGCGTCGCTAGCCCGAACATTGACCGATATGCGGGCTGATCGCCTGGAGTTTGCTGGCTACGATGGGCAGACCTTATCGCTGTGGGCAGGAGCCAGCCAATGAACTTCAACCAACTGCTTGACGCCGTGCGGGCCAATCCGGATGCCGTCAGTATCCCGCCTGGCTGGGCCCAGGGTCGCGCCGCCTTTGGCGGCCTCATGGCGGCCATGGTTTATGAGGCCATGTGCCTGAAACTGTCCGACAGCCGCCCTGTGCGCTCGCTGGCCATCAGTTTCGTCGCGCCTGCTGCTGCCGATGTGCCAATCCGTTTCGAAGTGGAGGTGCTGCGCGAAGGCAAGGCGGTCAGCACATTGCTCGGCCGCGCCGTGCAGGATGGCCAGGTGGTGACCCTGGTGCAGGGTAATTTCGGTGCAGGCCGGCCTTCAGTGGTCGAGGTGCCAGCGTTACCGGCGATGGAAATGCCAGCACTCGATGACGCAGCGCCCGAGTTGCCGTATATCAAAGGCGTTACTCCGGAGTTCATGCGGCACGTGGCCTTGCGCTGGGCAGTGGGTGGGTTGCCATTCAGTGGCAATCAGTCGCGCAAGATGGGCGGTTGGGTGCGCTTGCGCGATGTGGCTGAAGAACAGGTCAATGAGGCGCATTTGCTGGCGTTGGTCGATGCCTGGCCACCCAGCCTGATGCCCTTTCTCAAACAGCCCGCAGCAGGCAGCACCCTGACCTGGACCATCGAGTTCATTCAGCCCACGGCGAAGCTGTCGACCCTGGACTGGTGCCGCTACTGCGTGGAGACCGAGCATGCGCGGGAGGGTTATGGGCATGCTGCGGCGGCGTTGTGGACGGCGGAAGGCGAATTGCTTGCCCTGAGCCGACAGACTGTGACCGTGTTTGCCTGATCAATCTTGGGAGCGCTGCGCGCTCCTTTCGCGACACAAGGCCGCTCCCACAAGGATCTCGCAATTTTCAGATTGCGCGTGATTCCTGTGGGAGCGGCCTTGCGTCGCGACTGGGCTGCAAAGCAGCCCCATGGCATCAATGGCGGTGTTTGTGCCGCTCCCGCCAGGCCTTCCACCAGGCCCCGCTCAGCACAAAGCGCGGAAAGGTAATGAACTGCTCTGTCAGCAGGCGCTGCACGGCATCCTGGCGGTTGGCAAAGGGTTCGGGCTGCTCTACCTCCAGGCGGTGGCCATGGCGCTGTAAGCCAAGGCCGGCAATCAGGGCGATCACGCCAACGGCGATCTGGCCCAGGTCCAGGGCGAAGAGGCCCGACAAAATCAGCAGGGCGCCCAGTATGAACAGCGGCACCGCAATCAGGTGCAGCACCAGATTGGCGGGGTGACGGTGGTTATTGTGATAGCCGCGCCATTGCCAGGCGGGCAGGTTGGGCAGGCGTTTGCTCATGGGCAATTCCTCTCGGTCATGCCCAAAGTCTAGTGCGGTTGCCGGGCGCAGGCCAATCGAGGCAGGCTATGGCGACTATAGCTTGAGCTGGCCAATGGCCCTGTTCAGTTCGCCGGCCAGGGTCGCCAATTCGCTACTGGTATTCGCCGAGCCCACCGTCTGCTGCACGGTCTGTTCGGTGACATCGCGGATGCTCACCACCGCCCGGTTCATTTCCTCGGCCACCTGGCTTTGCTGCTCGGCCGCCACGGCAATCTGGGTATTGCTTTCGCGCATTTGCGCCACAGCTCCGGTAATCTCGGCCAGTGCTTCGCCGGCCTCCTTGGCCTGGCGCACGCAATCGTCTGCCTTGAACGAGCTTTCCTGCATGAATTCCACGGCATCGCGGGTGCCTGATTGCAGGGCAGAGACCATGGTGGTGATTTCGTCGGTTGAGGTTTGCACGCGCTTGGCCAGGTTACGTACCTCATCGGCCACCACAGCAAAGCCGCGGCCCAGATCCCCGGCGCGCGCCGCTTCGATGGCCGCGTTGAGCGCCAACAGGTTGGTCTGCTCGGCGATGCTGTGGATCACACCGACCACGCTGTTGATTTTCTGGCTGTCGTCAGCCAGTTGGCGAATCATTTCAGCGGTTTGCTGAACACCGCTGGAAAGCCCGGAAATCGAATCCTGCACCCGGCTGACCACCTCTTGGCCGCTGCCGGCCAAGGTGTCGGCGGTTTGTGACAGGTCACGGGTGGCACCGGCATGCTGGGCAATATGGTGCACCGTCGCCGACATTTCGTTGATGGCGGTGGCGGCCTGATCAGTCTCGCTCTGCTGGCCGAGCATGCCGTGGCGGACGTTGCTCATGCTGGCGGCCAGGCGTGCGGCGCCCGAGTCCAGCTGTGCCGCAGTGTGGGCGACGGTGCTGACCACGCGGTGGTAGGTGGCCTGCATGGCATTGAAGGCGCCGGCCATCTGGCCGACCTCGTCGCCGCAGGCCAGCGGCACACGGGCAGCAAGGTCGCCGGTCTTTTCCACGTGCAGCATCACATCCTTCAACGTATTGAGCTGGCTGAGCAGGAAGCGGATCAGCAACTGCGAGGCGCCGAGCATGGCCAGCATCAGGATCAGGACGCACACCGCGTAGTTGCTGAAGCGGTCGAAAAATACCTGACGCAGGCTTGGCGACTGCGCCAGTACGGCCACCTGCTGGTCGCCGTTGCGCAAGACCTGCGCACCGCGCAACGGGTTTTCGCCGAGGATCCAGGCGCTCGGCAGCTCGACCCAACCTTGGCCGCTGCGCAGGCTATCGAGCGCTTCACCGGCGAAAATCGGCGTCTGCCCGGCCGACCAGCTGATGACGTTGGCCGTGCGTGGCAATGCTTGCCCGGCAGGCCAGGCAGCCAGCAGCTGGGCTTGCGCTGCCGCCTGCGCCTGCGCCGCTTCGGCGCGGGCGCGTTGCTCAAGGTGTACGGCGTAGAGCACCAGCAGCAGGGTCGTGACAAAGGCCACCGCATTGACGGCCCAGAATTTGTACTTCAGGGAAACATTGCTAAGCCAGGCACCCATGGGCAGGTCTTCTCTGAGTTGAGCGGAAACAGTATTCGCAAGGTGCCATCATTGTGCCTGCATCTACTCAGCCAGATGTTGACCCATATCAACAGCCCGCGCACAGGGCTCAGGGGAGCCGGAAAAACGCCCGCGCCGTTGCGGTGGTATGCGCCGCCGTGTGCTCGACCGATTCGCCCCGATGCAGCGCCACTTCGCGCAACACCTCCGGCAGAAATGCTGGCTCGTTGCGCCCATTCTTCGGCTTGGGCCGCAGGCTGCGTGGCAGCAGGTAGGGGGCATCGCTCTCCAGCATCAGCCGCCCTTCGGCAATGTTGCCTACCAGTGGATGCAGGTGGGTGCCACGGCGTTCATCGCAGATCCAGCCGGTAATGCCAATGTGCAGGTCCATGTCCAGATAGGCGAACAGCGCCTCGCGCTCGCCGGTAAAGCAGTGCACCACCGCGCCGCTCAGGTGGTCGCGGTAATGCTTGAGGATCGAAAGCAAGCGCTCGCTGGCGTCGCGCTCGTGCAGGAACACCGGCAGGCGCAGCTCTGCGGCCAGCGCCAACTGGGCTTCCAGGGCTTGTTCCTGCAGTGGGCGAGGGGAGAAGTCGCGGTTGAAATCCAGGCCGCATTCGCCCACGGCGCGCACGCGCGGCTCATTCAACAACTGGCGTAACTGGCGCTCGCTGCCGGCATCCCAGGACTTGGCATCGTGGGGGTGCACGCCCGCTGTGGCGAACAGGTGCGCACCGCTTGCATCCAACTGCTGGCACAGCTCCAGCGCCTGTTCACTGACTGCCAGGCTGGTGCCTGTCAGCACCATTTGTGTGACCCCGGCCTCAAGGGCGCGCTCGACGATTGCCGCCTGCTGGTCGTGGAAACTGCTGTTCGTCAGGTTGACGCCGATATCGATCAGTTGCATGGTGCTATCTCGTGCCGCGGGGCGGCCAGCATAGCAAAATCCGCGTTTTTCTGAAAAAACCAAGAACTTCATGCTGTTGCCGTGGTCTTTTACCGTCATTTCTCACTTGGCGGTTCAACCCATGGATACCGCCCAACCACCACGGACACGTTTTGGCATGCTGCGATGCTGGCTTGTTTTTCTGCTGACGCTGGGCCTGACCCTGACCGGCCCGGCCCAGGCGCGCGCGCCGGGGCCGCAGCAGAACATACCACCCGCCAAGGTGCGTGACCTGCAGCAGGTTCGCACCAGCAAAGTGCTGCGGGTGCTGGTCAACCAGAGCCGTAACAGCTCTGGCGAGGTCAAGGGCGAGCCAGTTGGCATCGAGTACTATCGCCTGCGTGCCCTGGAGCATTACCTCAATGCCCGCAACGCGGACGACCAGCAGATCCAGCTAAAGCTCATCCCACGTGCCAAGGAGCAGTTGCTGGGCGCTCTGGCCCGCGGGGAGGGTGACCTGGCTGCGCCGGGCGAGCTGCTCGACCCTGGCACGGTACGCGGGGTCAGCAGCACTGCGCCGATACTCGACCAGGTGCCGTTGACGCTGGTGGGGCGCAAAGGCGAGCGAAGCTTCAGCAAGGTCGAACAGCTGTCCGGGCGTACCGTGGCCTTGACCAGCGCGAGTGCCGCCGGCCCGCTGATCCAGCAGGTCAACCAGCAACTGGCGCTGCGCAAGCGGCCGCCGATCAAGGTGGAGTGGGTTGACTCCACGTTGGCGGTGGAGGATGTACTGGAAATGGTGCAGGCAGGCATCTACCACCTTACCGTTGTCGAACAGCCGATTGCCCGGCGCTGGGCGCGGGTTATGCCGCGCCTGCGGCTGGACAGCCGTGTGCGCCTGGGGCCACCGCAAGCCATGCGCTGGTATGTGGGGCGCGATGCGCCGCAGCTGTTGGCCACGGTCGATCACTTTCTGCGAGGTTACCGCGCGCCAGACAATCAGGATGCCGCGTTCGAGCGCATCTACCGGCGCCAGTACCGGGTGCACAACCCATTGGCCAGCAAGGACCGCCAGCGGCTGGCCTCGGTGCGGGCAGTGCTGCAGAAGCATGGTCAGGCGCAGCAGATCGACTGGCTCAACCTGGCGGCGCTGGCTTTCAAGGAATCGACGCTCAACCCGGCCGCACGCGGCACGGGCGGTGCCCATGGCCTGATGCAGATTACCCCTTCGGCGGCCCAGCGCGTGGGGGTAAGCAACACCGCCACGGTAGATGGCAATGTACAGGCCAGCGCACGCTACCTGGCCCTGATTCGGCGTAAGTTCTTTGCCAGCCCCAGAATCAACGAGCGTGAGCGCATGGCCTTTGTGCTGGCGGCTTACAACCTCGGCCCCGAGCGCGTTCAGGCCATGCGCGCCGAAGCCCGGCGGCGCGGCCTTAACGGCAATCAGTGGTTCTTCCAGACCGAACGCATCGCCATGGAGCAGGTAGGCATGGGGCCGGTCAACTTCGTCAACAGTGTCAACAAGTACTTTTTGGCATTCAACCGCGAGCGGGCCGTGCTGGAGCGCGTAGCGAAGCGTTGATAAATGATTTTGCTGGCGTGCTTTTGCTTGCAGCTTGCAGCTTGCAACTTGTAGCTCATCGCTCTAGCATACCGCCTGCGCCGATTTAAACAGCTACTTGCGGGGCGCAGGAAAGCCCCACCTCCGGGCCATCCGAAATACCGCTAAAGCGCTGGTTCGGTGACGCCTCCCACCGCTGCCCAGCGGGATTCGCGAGGCGGAGAGAAGCTCCATGAGTTGTCCACGTACCAGTGTCTGTTTGAGCCCTTTGCCTGCCAGCCAGGCCACCCGCACACCGCGCATTCTGCTCGGTGGTCAGCATCAGCCCACCCTTTTGCGTCATCTCGAAGGCCTGTCCCGGCGCAAGGGCCAGGCGCGTGCCTTTCTGATCCAGTTCGCTGAAATCGGCTGCCACCTGGCGCAATACGGCAATGACCGTTTCGACCTGGCCGTAATTCAGGCCCCGGCGCCGGGCGAGGCCGCAGAAGTCATTGGCCACCTCACCCGCATCGCGCGCCAAGGCCTTATTACCCGCCGCTGAGGAGTGCGCTGTTGAGTACCAACATCATCACCACGCAAGGCCATGAGGCGCTGAAGAAAGAACTGGACCACCTGTGGCGGGTATATCGCCCGGAGATCACCCAGAAGGTTGCCTGGGCCGCGTCGCTGGGCGACCGCAGCGAGAATGCCGACTATCAGTACAACAAGAAGCTGTTGCGCGAAATCGACCGCCGGGTGCGTTACCTGCGCAAGCGTCTTGAAGATGTAAAAGTGGTGGCCTACTCGCCTCAGCAGGAAGGCAAGGTATTTTTTGGTGCCTGGGTCGAAGTCGAGAATGACGATGGCGAGACCATGAAATTTCGCATTGTCGGCTATGACGAGATCTACGGGCGCAACGATTACATCTCGATCGACTCGCCCATGGCGCGCGCCTTGCTCAAGAAGGAGGAGGGCGATGAGGTAGTGGTGCACACGCCTACCGGTGAAGCGACCTGGTATGTCAACAGTATCAGTTACGGCCAATAAATTGATGTTACCTGCACCGCCCACCAGCAGCGCCCCCGCCAGCGGCAACGCCAGCAGCCACGGGTGCGGGCTCCACTGCAAGTCGAAGGCATAGCGGTACAGCACCAGGGTAATCAGTTCACAGCCCACTGCGGCCAACAATCCGCTGGTTGCCCCCAGCAAGCCGAACTCGATACGCCGTGCCTTGACCAGCAATGGCCGCCCGGCCCCCAGCGCACGGAGCAAGGCACCCTGGCGAATGCGTTCATCCAGCGTTGCCTGCAAACCGGCAAACAGCACCGCCAGCCCGGCAGCCAGCACAAAGACCAGTACATACTCCACTGCCAGGGTCACCTGGGCGAGGATGCTGCGCAGTTGGTCGAGCAAGGCATCCACCTGCAAGATGGTCACTGCCGGGAATGCCCGTGACAGCGCCACCACGTCCAGGTCGTGGCCCGGCGCCAGATAGAAGCTGGTCAGGTAGGTGGTCGGTAGCCCCTGCAGCGTGCCGGGCTGGAAGATCATGTAGAAGTTTGGCTGGAAGCTGTCCCAGTGCACGCTGCGAAGGCTGCTGACCCGCGCTTGGCGCTGCTGGCCGCCGATGTCGAAGGTCAGCAGGTCGCCCATTTTAAGCTTCAGGCTGCTGGCCAGCTCGGCCTCCACCGAAACGCCAGGGGTCTCGTCGTCGGCGGGCAAGGCTTGCCACCAGTTGCCGGCGGTCAGTGCATTGCCTTCGGGCAGCTCGGCGGCCCAGGTCAGGCTGAGGTCGCGCTGCACGGCGCGCTCACCCGCCGAATCCTTGCTGACGATTTGCTGTACCGGTTGCTGGTTGATTTGCACCAGGCGCCCGGGCGTTACCGGGTATAGCGGTGCTGAAGTGGCATTGACCTGATGCAGCCGTTCAGCGAACGGTTCACGGTCATCCGGCAGGATGTTCAGGGCGAAATGGTTGGGGGCATCCTTTGGCAACTGAGCTTGCCAGGTGTCGAGCAGTTCTGCGCGTAGCAGGGCGACCAACCCCATGGCGAGCAGGATCAGGCCGAAGGCCAAGGCCTGGCCGGCGGCTGCCGTGGGGTGGCGCAGCAACTGGCCCAGCCCCAGGCGCCAGGCCAGTGGTGCGCCGGCCAACAGCCGGCGCAGGCTGCGCAAACCGAGCAAAAGCAAGCCACCGAGCAGTAGCGCGGCGACCAGCCCGCCACCGAGCAGGGCGAAGGTGAGCAGCAGGTCAAGGCTCAGGCGCCACATGATCAGGCCCAAGGCAAACAGTGCGGCGCCGTACACCAACCAGCTGCTCGGTGGTATCGGCAACAGATCACGGCGCAGCACCCGCAGTGGCGGGACTTGGCCCAAGGCAGCAATCGGCGGCAGGGCGAAGCCGGCCAGTGCAACCAGCCCGGTGCCGATGCCAGCCAGGGCAGGGACGATGCCGCCGGCCGGCACCACGCTCGGCAGCAGGCCGTGCAGCAAGCGGAACAGGCCCAGCTGTGCCAGCCAGCCGAGCAGGGCGCCGGCAAAGGCGGCGACCAGGCCGAGCATGGCCAACTGCAGGCAATACAGGCCCAGTGCCTGGCGGCGTGAGAGCCCCAGGCAGCGCAGCAGCGCGCTGGCATCCAGGCGCCGAGCGGCATAACGGCTGGCCGACAGGGCCACGGCGACCCCGGCCAGCAGCACCGCCACCAGACTCGCCATGTTCAGGTAGCGTTCGGCCTTGCCCAAGGCGCCACCGATCTGCTGGTTGCCATCGCGTGTGTCGCGCAAGCGCTGGTTGGCGGCCAGGTCTTTTTCCACGGCCTGGCGGTATTGGGCCAGTGCCTCGGCATCGCCGCGCCACAGGTCGCGGTAGGTAACCCGGCTGCCAGGCTGGATAACACCGGTGGCTTCCAGGTCGGCCAGGTTCATCATCACCCTTGGGGTAAGGCTGTAGAAGTTGTTGGCGCGGTCCGGTTCGTAAGTAAGCACACGGCTCATGCGCAGGGTTTTCATGCCTACGTCGATGCTGTCGCCAATCGCCAGCCCCAGCGCCGCCAACAGGCGGGGCTCGACCCACGCCTCGCCAGGTGCCGGGCCGCCACCAGGTATTTCCTCTGCATAGGGCGCCGGTGCGCTGCGTACCTGCCCGCGCAATGGGTAGGCAGCGTCGGCGGCCTTGACGCTGGACAACTGGATGCCGTTGTCGCCGCCCACCACACTGGTGAACTCGATCACCTGCGCGTGGCGCAAGCCAAGTGCCGTGCCGGTAGCGATCTGTTGCTCGCGAGCGGGGGCACTGCCCTGTAGCACCAGGTCGGCGCCCAGGAATTCGCTGGCGCGCAGTTGCATGGCGCCATTCAGGCGTGCACCGAAGTAGCCGATGGCGGTGCTGGCTGCCACCGCCACCAGCAGGGCGAAGAACAGCACGCGTACTTCGCTGGCGCGAAGGTCGCGTAGCAACTGGCGCAGGGCCAGGCCGTACAGGCGGGACAACGGCATATGTTTCATCAAGCCTCCACCGGGGCCACCAAGCGCCCCGCATCCAGGCGGATCTGGCGGCGGCAGCGTCGGGCCAGGCGTTCGTCATGGGTGACCAGCACCAGGGTAGTACCGCGCTCTTTGTTCAGTTCAAACAACAAGTCGCTGATGCGCTCGCCTGTGTGGCTGTCGAGGTTGCCGGTGGGTTCGTCGGCAAACAACACCGCAGGCTGCGCGGCGAAGGCGCGGGCGATGGCTACCCGCTGCTGTTCGCCGCCCGACAGTTGGCGCGGGGTGTGGCTCAGGCGCTTGCCCAGGCCGACCCGTTCCAGCAGGCTGCGCGCCTGTTCGCGGGCGTCGCGGCGGCCGTCCAGTTCCAGTGGCAGCATCACGTTCTCCAGCGCATTCAGGCTGTCGAGCAGCTGGAATGACTGGAACACAAAGCCCACATGTTCGGCACGTACCCGGGCGCGCTGGTCTTCATCCAGTGGCCCCAGGTCGGTGCCGGCGAGGAGGACTTTGCCCGCGCTGGGCTGGTCGAGGCCGGCGAGTAGGCCGAGCAGGGTCGACTTGCCCGAGCCCGAGGCGCCGACGATGGCCAGGCTGTCGCCTTTGGCCAGCTCGAGGGAGAGTGCGTGGAGGATGGTAAGGTCACCTTCCGCGCTGGGGACCACTTTGCTAAGGTTCTGCGCAACGAGTATGTTGGGGCCCATGGAGAATCCGATGCGAGTGTGGTGGTTGAGTGCCGGTCTGGCCCTGTATTGCCTGGCCCAGAGCGCGGCGGCGGGAACACTGCTGGTTGTTGGCGATAGTATCAGCGCCGGTTTTGGCCTGGATACCCGCCAGGGTTGGGTCACCCTGTTGCAGACCCGTCTCAAGGACGAAGGTTTCGACGACAAAGTGATCAATGCGTCAATCAGTGGCGACACCAGCGCAGGTGGCCAGGCGCGGCTTCCGGCGCTGCTTGCCGCGCATAAACCGGACCTGGTGGTGCTGGAGCTGGGCGGCAACGATGGCCTGCGGGGGCAGCCGCCCGCGCAATTGCAACAAAATCTTGCCTCGATGATCGGGAGCGCGCGGCAGGCCGGCGCCAAGGTGCTGCTGCTGGGCATGCGCCTGCCACCCAATTACGGCGTGCGCTATACCACCGCTTTTGCCAAGGTGTATGAGCAGCTGGCCGCGGACATGCAGGTGCCGTTGGTGCCGTTTTTCCTCGAAGGGGTAGGAGGGGTGCCCGAATTGATGCAGGCCGATGGCATCCACCCGGCCCAGGGTGCCCAGCAGCGCCTGCTGGAAAATGCCTGGCCGGCGATAAAACCCTTGCTGTGATGCTTTAAACGGGGCGGGCTTTCGGCTAATGTTGCGCCCCCCGTTTCGAGTGCACCCGATGCCGCGCCCTGCCTGGTCCCTGTATGCCTATCAACTGATCGAGCCCGACGAGCAGCTCGACCTGTTCGCCTGCCAGGAAATCCGTGTCCACCTGGTGGCCCGCCAGCTTGAGCTGGGCGTGCCGGTAGACCGTACCTTGTGCGGCGGTCTGCTGCCAGCGCAGCCGCGTTGGTCAGGGGTGCCGCGCGCGATCTACCGCGACAGCCGCCTGTGTGACTTGTGCCGTGCCATCCTCGACGCTCAACGGCGCGGCATGCGCCCGGTCTGGCCAGAGCTGCAAGCCAGCTGAACGGCACGCACCTTTCATCATCTGAAACGCTTGCATCGCGCCAATGCCTCCCGCTTGCATCGGTGCGGGTGTACAATCGATCCTCTTGACCCACCTTTCGAAGGATTTACCGGATGTTGCCGCGCTTTCCTGCCGTCACCCGTAGCCTGTCCCTGGCCGCCCTGCTGGTAGCGGGCCCCGCTGCTGCGCTGGAGCTGCCACTGCCACCGCCCGGTGAAGACATCGTCGGCCAGGTGCATGTGATCAAGGCAAAGTACGAGGACACGTTCGCCGACATCGGCACCGCCAACGACCTCGGCTACCTGGAAATGATTGCCGCCAACCCGGGTGTCGACCCTTGGCTGCCGGGCGCCGGTACCGAGATCATCCTGCCGACCCGCTACGTACTGCCGCCGGGCCCGCGTGAAGGCATTGTCATCAACCTGGCCGAGTACCGCCTGTACTACTACCCGAAAGGGCAGAACGTGGTGCATACCTTCCCGCTGGGCATTGGCCGTGAGGGTTGGGGTTCGCCGATCGCCAACACCAAGATCACCGCCAAGACGCCGAATCCGACCTGGACGCCACCCGCTTCGATCCGCAAAGAGCACGCGGCGGACGGTGACATCCTGCCGACTGTGGTACCGGCTGGCCCTGATAACCCGCTGGGGCCGTTCAAGTTTACCTTGGGCGTGCCGGGCTACTTGATCCATGGATCGAACAAGAAGTTCGGCATTGGCATGCGTACCAGCCACGGCTGCTTCCGGATGCTCAACAACAACGTGCTGGAACTGTCGAAGATGGTGCCTGTGGGCACTCCGGTGCGCATCATCAATGAGCCTTACAAGTTCGGTATCAGCGGCGGCAAGGTCTATCTGGAGGCGCACACGCCGCTGGACGATCAGGGTAACCCTTCGGTGGTCGACAAACACACCGCAGTTATCAATGCGCTGCTCAAGCGTGAAGACTTGGCCAATAACCTGCGCATGAACTGGGACATGGTGCGTGACGTGGTGGCTGCAGAAGATGGCATGCCGGTAGAAATTGCCGTGCCGGTCGAGACCCAGGGTGGCGCGCCAATGGTGTCGAGCATTCCGCCTGAACTGCAGTAAGGTAATTGCGACACATCACGGCCCGCCTAAGTGCGGGCCTTTTCGTGAATGTCGGGCGTGTTTGCCTGGCTGGCAGGCAATAAAAAAGCCGACCCACAAGTGGGTCGGCTTCTTAACAATCCGTGAGGATTATTACTTGCGGCTGGCTTTGTCCAGCATACGCAGAGCGCGCTCGTTGGCTTCGTCAGCGGTCTGCTGAGCCTTCTGAGCGGCTGCCAGTGCGTCGTCAGCCTTACGGTAGGCTTCGTCAGCACGAGCTTGAGCGCGAGCTGCTGCGTCTTCAGTCGCAGTCAGACGAGCTTCGGTTTCTTTGGATACGCTGCTGCAACCGGTAGCCAGAACTGCGGCCAGAGCCAGAGCAGAGAATTTCAGAACGTTGTTCATCGTGTTCCCCTTCAAGGACTTTCTATTAAAGAGCCATCTCTCAGGAAAGAGAAACTGGCCGGCGTACATAGTACCCATTACTTGTAGTAAGTAAACTGACTGAGCGCAAGAACTGCAAAAAAAATGTGGCTAGACGCCGTCCCGACAAGATTTGCGACGCGCACGTGAAAAAAACGTGCACGGTTCCCAAGCTGTTGTAGTACAGGAACTTTTTTGTTGAACTAACGGTGACTTTAACTGTCTTTGGACGTCTTAAGCCCTACAACATCCGGCGGCTATTGAGCGTACAGGGAAGAGTCGCTCTCTCAGCATTTTCACCCTTTTTTAGCCACCGCCACCTTGAGCAATCCCATTCGCGGCGCCTACTATCTTGTGAGTGCCAGAGGCTTCGAACGATTACAATCGTCCAGAGGTCGAAGGGGCAACAGGTGGCGTCGAGGATTTTGCGCCGGATAAACCACCATCGGTTAAGGTATGGGTCTGCCGAGAAGACCTGCGAGGAGTAGTGATGAGCGAAGCGCTGACCATCCACCATGACCAGGCCGGTCATCAGTTCGAGACCAACGTGGACGGTCATCGTGCCTATCTTACGTACATGGATCTGGGCAAGCAGACGCTGGACATCTATCGCACCTTCGTGCCCAACGCCTTGCGGGGCCGCGGCATTGCTGCCGCACTGACCGAGCGGGCTCTGGAGTACGCTGAACAGATGGGCTACACGGTGATCCCGTCCTGCTCATATGTGGAACGCTACATGGAGCGCCAGCAGCGGCACTCGAGCAAGGCCTGACGCACCCCTAAAAAAGCGGGGCCGCTTCGCGCCCCATCGCGGCACAAGGCCGCTCCTACAGGAAATCGCATAGACCTGTGGGAGCGGCCTTGTGCCGCGATGGGGCGCGAAGCGGCCCCGCTTTTTCTACATCACTCAGCCACGCTTACGCTGCGGCAGCACATCCTTGAGCTTGGCGTGCATGCTGCGCAGGGTCTTCTCGGTCGCCGACCAGTCGATGCACGAGTCGGTAATCGAGACGCCGTACTGCAATTCGTTCAAATCTTTCGGAATCGACTGGCAGCCCCAGTTCAGGTGGCTTTCGACCATCAGGCCGATGATCGACTGGTTGCCTTCCAGAATCTGGTTGGCAACGTTCTCCATTACCAGTGGTTGCAGGGCCGGGTCCTTGTTGGAGTTGGCGTGGCTGCAATCGACCATGATGTTGGCCTTGATCTTGGCCTTGGCCAGGTCCTGCTCGCACAGGGCGACGCTGACCGAGTCGTAGTTAGGCTTGCCGTTACCGCCGCGCAGTACCACGTGGCCATACGGATTACCCTTGGTGGTGACGATCGACACGCCGCCTTCCTGGTTGATGCCGAGGAAGCGGTGTGGCTTGGACACCGACTGCAGGGCATTGATGGCAACGGTCAGGCCGCCATCAGTGCCGTTCTTGAAGCCGACCGCCGAGGACAGGCCTGAGGCCATTTCGCGGTGGGTCTGCGATTCGGTGGTGCGGGCGCCGATGGCCGACCAGCTGATCAGGTCTTGCAGGTATTGCGGGGAAATCGGGTCCAGTGCTTCGGTAGCGGTCGGCAGGCCCATTTCGGCCAGATCCAGCAGCAACTGACGGCCGATGTGCAGGCCATCCTGGATCTTGAACGAGTCATCCAGGTACGGGTCGTTGATCAGGCCTTTCCAGCCGACGGTGGTGCGCGGCTTTTCGAAGTACACACGCATGACCAGGTACAGCGTATCGGACACTTCTTCGGCCAGTACCTTCAGGCGCTCGGCGTATTCGTGGGCGGCCTTGATGTCGTGGATGGAGCAAGGGCCGACCACGACGAACAGGCGATGGTCCTTGCCGTCGAGAATATTGCGCACCACTTCACGGCCGGCAGTCACGGTCTGCAGGGCCTTGGCGCTGAGGGGGATTTCCTTCTTGAGCTGATCGGGGGTGATCAGGGTCTCGTTGGAGGCAACGTTCAAGTCATCGATCGGTAAATCAGCCATCGTGTTACTCGTCAGGTCACGGGTGCCGGCCGCCAACTATCCCCGTGCGGCCCAGCAGCAAGAATAATCGCAGCGGGGAGCCGAACCTTAGCGCGTTACGGGTGGCGCGACAATGGGCGCAAGTCCCGTCAGCGTGCTGTTTTACCTGCTCCTTTAGCGCGCTGGTGTCGATGGGCTACCTGACAGTGCGCAAGCGGTGTAAAAAGAAGGCTGATATTTCCCGGGAGGTCCGCATGCATCCGCACACACCACGCATTGGCATCATTGGCAGTGGGGCTATCGGTGGCTTCTATGGTGTGATGCTGGCTCGCGCGGGTTTCGACGTGCATTTTCTGCTGCGCAGCGAGTATCAGGTTGTACGCGAACAGGGGTTGGCGCTGGACAGTGCGGTGCACGGCAAGCTGCTGATGAAGGTGCAGGCCTATGCCAATGCCGCAGATATGCCGGCTTGCGACTGGTTACTGGTCGGTGCCAAGGCCACCAGCAATGACCAGCTGGCGCCTGTGATCGTGCAGGCTGCTGCGCCGGGCGCCAAGGTTTTACTGCTGCAAAACGGCCTGGGTGTGGAAGAGCAGCTGCGTCCGGCATTACGTGGCGACATGCACCTGCTCGGCGGCCTGTGCTTCATCTGCGTCAACCGCCACGCGCCGGGTGTAATTCGTCACCAGGCCCTGGGGGCGGTCAACCTGGGCTATCACAGTGGGCCGGCCCGTGAGGGTGGTGCCGCAGTTGTCAGGGAAGGTGCCGGGTTGTTTCAGGCGGCGGGCATCGATTCGCAGGCCATGCCGAACCTGGACTTGGCGCGCTGGCAGAAGCTTGTATGGAACGTGCCTTATAACGGCCTGTCGGTGCTGCTGGGTGAAGGCACCACCGGGCTGATGGCAAGCAGCCACAGCCGTGCCCTGATACAGGCCTTGATGGCTGAGGTGGTGCAAGGCGCTGGCGCCTGCGGGCACGTATTGCCCGAGGGCTATGCCGAGCACCTGTTCCAGATGACTGAGCGCATGCCCGACTACTGGCCAAGTATGTATCACGACTATGCCCTCATGCGCCCGTTGGAACTGCAGGCTATCTATGCTGAACCGCTGGCGCGTGCACGTGCGGCAGGCTGCAGCTTGCCACGCACCGAAATGTTGTACCAGGCACTGAGTTTTCTCGACGACAGCGATCGACCCCGCTGAGCTGGCTTTGACCCCGATGGCGCGATTTTGCGGGGCCTCCAGCCCGTGCCGGTAGCGCGCCGGACGGCAAAGCGTGTGTCCGGTGCGCTGCTAAGCTGAAGCTTGCTCTGCCGCTGCGGCAGTCGAGGAGGTCGAATGATCCGCTCCATGCTGTACGCCACCGACCTCGGTGTCTACGCCCCTTTTGTGATGCAGCACGCGCTGGCCTTGGCGCGCACGTTCAATGCCGAGCTGTATGTGATCCATGCGGTGGAGCCAATGGGGCAATTCGCCGAATCCCTGCTGCAAAGCTATCTCGATGAGCAGACGCTTGACCAGTTGCACAGCCAGGGGGTGAGCACGGTGATGGCCAACATTGAGCAGCGCGTGCTGGAGAGCTTCCGCGATGAGCTGGGCGAGGAGGCCGACCTGGCAGTGATCAAAGCGGTGCGGGTACGCCAAGGTGACCCCGCGCAGGTGATCCTTGACCAGGCGCAGCGGTTGAGCGTTGACCTGTTGATTTTCGGCAGCCACAGCGCCGGTGCCGGTGTGGATGTGCCCTTGGGGCGTACGGCGGTGCGGCTGCTGCAGCTGTCGCCGGTGCCGGTGTACATGGTGCCGTTGGCGCAGCATCTGGGGCGTAGGAAAGTGTGAAGATGGCCGTAGGCTGTTTGCGGGGGCATGTAACAAAATAGTTCTAGATTTATTTCCAGAACCACTAATATAGTTATATATCGTCGCTGCCTGCTGCCGCGGACTCATCGCTGAACCGAGGGGAACCTATGAAGCTTCAACAACTGCGCTACATCTGGGAAGTGGCGCACCATGACCTCAACGTCTCCGCGACGGCGCAGAGCCTGTATACCTCCCAGCCTGGTATCAGCAAGCAGATCCGCCTGCTCGAAGACGAACTGGGTGTTGAAGTCTTTGCTCGCAGCGGCAAGCACCTGACCCGTGTCACGCCGGCCGGTGAGCGCATCATCAATACCGCCGGCGAAATCCTGCGCAAGGTCGAGAGCATCAAGCAGATCGCCCAGGAATTCTCTAACGAGAAGAAGGGGACGCTGTCCATCGCCACCACCCACACCCAGGCGCGCTATGCCTTGCCGCCGGTGATCAGCAGTTTCATCAAGCAATACCCGGAAGTGTCGCTGCACATGCACCAGGGTTCGCCCATGCAGATTGCCGAGATGGCTGCGGACGGTACGGTCGACTTCGCCATTGCCACCGAGGCGCTGGAGCTGTTTGGCGACCTGATCATGATGCCGTGCTACAAGTGGAACCGCTGTGTTGTGGTGCCCCAGGGTCATCCGCTGGCCAAGCTGCCGAAACTCACCCTCGAAGCAGTTGCCGAATACCCGATCGTGACCTACGTGTTTGGTTTCACCGGGCGCTCGAAGCTGGACGAAGCCTTCAACCACCGTGGCCTCACGCCAAAAGTGGTGTTTACCGCGGCAGACGCCGACGTGATCAAGACCTATGTGCGCCTTGGGCTGGGCGTGGGTATCGTCGCGGGTATGGCCGTGGACGCCAAACTCGACAATGACCTGGTGGCCCTGGATGCCAGCGAGCTGTTCGAGGCCAGCATCACCAAGATCGGCTTCCGCCGTGGCACCTTCCTGCGTGGCTTCATGTGCGACTTCATCGAGAAGTTTGCCCCGCACCTGACTCGCGAAGTGATGGCCAAAGCCATTCAGTGCCATAACAAGCAAGAGCTCGAAGAGCTGTTTGCCGGTGTTGAGCTGCCGGTGCACTGATCCACGATTGCAGGGGGCTGCAAAGCAGCCCCGGCTATCTCAAGCCTTGCTGATCAGGTTGCCTGCGTGCAACCCGCATTCCTTCTGCGTTGACTCTTCCCACCACCAACGCCCTTCGCGCTCATGCTGGTTTGGCAGTACCGGGCGGGTGCATGGCTCGCAGCCGATGCTGATGAAGCCGCGCTCATGCAGGCTGTTGTATGGCAGCTCAAGCATGCGGATATAACCCCACACTTCTTCACTGCTCATCTGCGCCAGCGGGTTGAATTTGTAGAGGGTGCGCTCGGGCGTGGAGAAAGCGCTGTCGATTTCCAGTGCCGCCACCTGGCTGCGGGTGCCTGGGCTCTGGTCGCGGCGCTGGCCGGTAGCCCAGGCGCTCACGGTGGCCAACTTGCGGCGCAGCGGCTCGATCTTGCGAATACCGCAGCACTCGCCGTGGCCGTCCTTGTAGAAGCTGAACAGGCCCTTTTCCTTGACGAACGGGTCGAGTTTGGCACGGTCGGGGCTGAGCAGTTCAATCGGCAGGTTGTACTGCTCGCGCACCTGGTCGATGAACCGGTAGGTCTCCGGGTGCAGGCGGCCGGTGTCGAGGCTGAACACCTTGACCTGCTTGTTCAGCTTCCAGGCCATGTCGACCAGCACCACGTCCTCGGCGCCGCTGAAGGAAATCCACAGGTCATCACCAAAATGCTCGAAGGCGAGCTTCAGAATATCCTGTGGGGACTTGTTGGCGTAGGTCGCGGCCAGGGCGGCGACGTCGAAGGGTTGGCTCATCAGGCGGTTTCCATCTTGGCTGTGGCGCTGTGCGCTCGTAGTGAGGTGATGGTAACAAAAAAACGCGGGCTAGACGGACTCACAGGCCCTGCAAGGTCTGCATCAGCACCCGCACCTTGGCGATCGACTCTTCATATTCGGCCTGCCACTCGGAGTCGGCCACCACGGCACCGCCGCCCCAGCAACTGACCTGGCCGTCTTTGACCAGCAGGCTGCGAATGGCAATCGAGCTGTCCATCTCGCCGCGCACGTCCACATACAGCAGCGAGCCGCAGTACAGCGCCCGGCGCGCCGGCTCCAGCTCGTCGATGATCTGCATGGCGCGAATCTTCGGCGCCCCGGTGATCGAGCCGCCGGGGAAGCTGTCGCCGATCAGGTCCAGGGCATCCTTGTCGCTGGCCAACTGGCCGGTGATGCTGCTGACCAGGTGGTGGACGTTAGGGTAGCTCTCCAGGCTGAACAGCTCCGGCACCTTCACCGAACCGATCTTGCAGGTACGCCCGAGGTCGTTGCGCAGCAGGTCGACGATCATCAGGTTTTCCGAGCGGTCTTTGGGGCTGTGCAGCAGCTCTTCGGCATTGCGCTTGTCTTCAACCGGGTCGTGGGCGCGTGGGCGCGTGCCCTTGATTGGTCGGGTCTCAACCTGGCCCTGGCTGACGCGGATGAAGCGCTCAGGCGAAAAGCTCAGCAACGCGCTGCCGTCGGCCAGTTGCTGGTAGCCGGAAAACGGCGTCGGGCAGGCTTGCCGCAGGGCCTGATAGGCCCGCCAGGGGTCACCTTGGCAGGGTGCGCGGAAGCGTTGGGTAAGGTTGATCTGGTAGCAATCGCCGGCCTGGATGTAGCGTTGTACCTGGTCGAAGGCGGCCCGGTACTGTTCAGGCTGCAGGTCGCCGGCCATCGGCGCGCGCAACTGGAAGTCGCCAATTGCGGTGCTGCTGGCGCTTTCGAAAAGCGTGATCAGGCGTTCACGTTCGCTGTCTGCCAGGCTTGGGTGGAACACCAGTTGACTGGTGCCATGCATATGGTCACTGACCAGTGCCCAGGCATACAGACCCAGTTGTGCGTCGGGCAGGCCAAGGTCGTCCACAGCCAGGCTGGGCAGGTGTTCCAGGCGGCGGCCGAAATCGTAGCTCAGGTAGCCGATCAGGCCCCCGGCGAAGGGTAGCGCGCTGCCTTCGGGCAGTTGCGCATGGCCCAGTTGCGCCAGGCCGGCGCGCAAGCGTTGGAGGAAGGCGCGGCCTTGTTCACCGGGGTGCGCTTGAAGCTGCTGCAGCGGCCACGCGCTGAGCAGGTCGAAGCGGCCGCGTTCGGCGCCGGGGCGGGCGCTGTCCAGCAGAATCGCCCCAGGGGCCTGGCGCAGGCGGGCGAAATACGCGGCAGGGTCGGGCTGGTAGGGCAGGGGGTAAAGCGTACAGGTCGGCATCAGTGTGGACGGCGATGTAAAAGCGAGGAGGGCGATTGTAGACCTGTGCAGGAAAAGCGCCTAGCACTGGGCGCGACATTCAACAGAGGGTTTGGCCCATTCGCAGCACAAGGCTGCTCCTACAGGTGAAACGCAGCCCTGGAAACCTGCGCAGTAACTGTAGGAGCAGCCTTGTGCTGCGAAAGGGCTGCCAGGCAGCCCCGGCACTTCAGCGGTTAGGCACGTGCCCGAACAAACCCTGAGCTACCCGAACCCGCTGTTCGGCATCTTCGGTGATGCCGTCCTTGGCCAGTGCTTCGATGTGCGCCTCGATGGCATGTGTGCGCTGGGTCAGGCCGCAGTCGTTGGCAATCTGGATGTTCAGGCCCGGACGGGCGTTGAGCTCCAGAATCAGTGGGCCCTTCTCCTGGTCCAGTACCATGTCCACACCGATGTAACCCAGCCCGCACAGTTCATAGCAGCCGGCGGCCAGTTTCATGAAACCGTCCCAGTTCGGCAACTGCACGCCATCCACTGCGTTGGTGGTATCCGGGTGCTTGCTGATGATGTTGTTCAGCCAGGTACCGCGCAGGGTTACGCCGGTGGCCAGGTCAACGCCTACGCCGATGGCGCCCTGGTGCAGGTTGGCCTTGCCGCCGGACTGGCGGGTCGGCAGGCGCAGCATGGCCATTACCGGGTAACCCATCAGTACAATGATGCGGATGTCCGGCACACCTTCGTAACTGATGCTTTTGAAGATCTGGTCGGGGGTAACCCGGTACTCGATCAGCGCCCGGTCGCGGTGCCCGCCCAGCGAGTACAGGCCAGTGAGGATGCTCGAAATCTGGTGCTCGATTTCCTCATGGCTGATGATCTTGCCCGATACCGTGCGGTAGCGGTCCTCGAAGCGGTCGGCGATCACCAGGATGCCATCACCGCCGGCGCCTTGCGCCGGCTTGATGACGAAATCACTGCGCCCGCCAATGATCTGGTCGAGCTTCTCGATTTCTTTCTCGGTTTCGATGATGCCGTACATTTCCGGCACATGGATGCCGGCCGCCAGGGCGCGCTCCTTGGTGATGATCTTGTCGTCGACGATCGGGTACAGGCTGCGCTTGTTGTACTTCAACACGTAGTCCGCGTTGCGCCGGTTGATACCCATGATGCCCCGGGCCTCCAGGGCTTTCCACGTCTTGATCAGGCCAAACATCAGGCGTCAGCCTTCTTCAGGAATGCCTTGAAGCGGAGAAGTTCGGTCAGGCGGTAGCCACGGTAGCGGCCCATCGCCAGCATGAAGCCCACCAGGATCAGCAGCACGGCCGGGAACGTGAACACGAAGTACACCAGCTCGGGCACCATCATCAGCAGGTGCGCCACCGAGGCGGCAAACAGGGTGCCAATGGCCACTTTCATGGCATGGCCACCGCCACGCTCTTCCCAGGTGATCGACAGGCGCTCGATGGTCATGGTCAGGATCACCATCGGGAACAGCGCCACCGACAGCCCGCGCTCAAGGCCGAGCTTGTGGCTGAACAGGCTGATGGCTGCGATCAGCACCACGACGAAGGTCAGCACCACCGACAGGCGTGGCAGCATTTGCAGCTTGAGGTGTTCAAGGTACGAGCGTAGCGACAGGCCAAGGGCGGTAATCACCGTGAACAGCACGATGCCGAAGCCTAGCTGCGTTTCGCGGAACGCCAGGGCGATCAGCACCGGGGTGAAGGTACCCAGGGTCTGCAGGCCGACCAGGTTGCGCAGGACCAGAATCACCAGCACGCCGATCGGGATCATTACCATGATCATGAAGGTTTGCTGGGTCTGCAACGGCAGGCCGTACAGCGAATACTCGAGGAAGTCGGCGTCGGTGTTCTCGTCGGTCAGCTTGGCCAGGCGGATGGCGTTCATCTCGCTGTTGTTCATGCTGAAGGTAACGTTGGCCTTCTTGCCGCCATCGACGGTGATCAGGTTGTCGTCACCGGTCCACCACAGCAGGCGATCGTTGGGCAGGCCTTGTTCACCGGTGTCGGGGTTGAAGTACAGCCAGTCGTTACCGTTGAAGCTGCGCAGCCATAGCTCCGGGGTTTGCGGGGTGTCAGCCACCAGGCGGATGGTGTGCACCTTTTCCATCGGCACGTGGGCAATCGACAACAGCAGGTCGATGACCTGAGCTTTCTTCATCGGTGAGGTGTCGCCGGCCAGCAGCAGCTTGACGTTGTCGTCGTTGAGGTTGTTGACCCGCTTGATGGTCTCGCTGACGAAGGTCTCGACGTCGGCGGAGTGCTGGCGAATCGGCGCCATCAGGGCTTCGGCGGCGATCTTCTCGGGGCCTTCGATAGCCAGGCTGTCCCGGAAGGTCGGGCCTTTGACCGTGGTCTTTTCGTTGCTGTAGCGCTTGGTAAGCACCAGGCGGTAGTAGAGGGTCTGGTTGCCGCTGGCGCGACGGGCCGACCAGGTGACCTTGCGGTTGCCGTCGGCGCGGTTGACGCTCACCCCGTAATTGTTGGAGATGAAGCTCTCGTTGAGGCTCACGTAGTCGCGGTTCAGTGGTGGCACGAACATCTGCACCTTGACCGGGTCCTTGGTGCTGGCCACAAACTCGACCTTGGCGTCGATGTTCCACAGGTCGTCGGTTTCGTCTTCGGTCACCGGAATGCCGAGGAAGAAGATCTGATAGGCCGTGACCGCCACGCCCAGTAGCACCAGTACGGTGATCAGGACTTTCAGATGGAGGGTAAGAGAGCGCATCGGGATTACTCTGCTTTGGGAGCGTCGGTGGCACAGGCAGGTTTGCCGGCCGCATATTTAAGGCTTGGGTCGACCAGCGCGTCGAAGTGCTTGAGCGCCTCGGAGCCGATCAGCAGCGGGAACTGGAAGGCGCTGCGGTCGGTGAGGTTGACTTCGATGGTGCGCATGGCCTGGCCCATGCAGATTTCAAGTTCGATGACCGGGCGTGCCGTGTAGGCCTTGCCCGATTCGGCATCATAGTCGCCGGCCCGGCGCTTGATCTTGCTCACGCGTGCCAGCGGACGCTCGATCGGGTGCGAATGGGCAGCATCGATGGCCAGGTAGAAGCGCACCCAGCTTTCGCCGTTGCGCTTGAAGCGCTTGATGTCACGGGCGCTGAGCGAGGCGGTCTTGGCACCGGTGTCGAGCTTGGCAGCCACTTCCAGGTCCAGGTCGCCCAGCCGTGCATATTCGTTCAGGCCATAGACGGTCTTGCCCGCAGCTTGGCCAAGGGCCGGCAGCAGGGTGAGGCATAGCAGCAATAAAACGGGTGTAAGTCTCATAATCCTGGCGCGGTGCAGTGCAAGGTTCTAGGCAAGGTTCTGGTCAAGGCGACTGGCAACGACTGCGCAACCTTCCTCTTGTATCTGTCAACAAGCATGAATGTATGACAGACAGGCTATCCATACCCCAACGGAGGCGCGGCATTCTATCACGCCGACGTCTTGACGCCAGCGGTGCGCGATCTGACATCACCTGGGCGGGGTTAGTTCGTTCTTAGACGATTGTCGACAATATTCATTTTTTCTTTGACTGGGTCGCTTTATTTCGCTAACTTCTGGCGAATAGATTTTCAAGGTGTCGACAATATGCAGGACCTTTCCACCCCCAGCCCGGTGCTGACAGACGAAACGGAAACCTTGTCTGAAAACGTCTTCAGGCGCATCCAGGCGGCCATCGTCAAGGGCGAAATCGCCCCCGGCAGCAAGATTTCCGAGCCGGAGCTGGCGCGCACCTACGGCATCAGCCGCGGGCCGCTGCGCGAGGCCATCCACCGCCTGGAGGGCCAGCGCCTGTTAGTGCGCGTGCCGCATGTTGGGGCGCGCGTGGTGTCGTTGAACCACGCCGAGCTGATCGAGCTCTACGAAATTCGCGAGTCGCTGGAAGGCATGGCCTGCCGCCTGGCTGCCGAGCGCATGAGCCAAGGCGACATCGACGAACTGCGCCGGGTGCTCGATACCCATGAGCGCGATGCTGCGTTTCAGGCCGGCCTGGGTTACTACCAGCAGGAAGGCGACTACGACTTCCATTACCGGATCATCCAGGGCAGCGGCAACCAGACCTTGGTCAAGATGCTGTGCGGCGAACTGTACCAATTGGTGCGCATGTATCGCATCCAGTTCTCTGCCACGCCCAATCGGCCACGCCAGGCGTTTGCCGAACACCACCGCATACTCGATGCCATCGCCGACCGTGACGGCGAGCTGGCCGAACTCCTGATGCGCCGCCACATCGGCGCGTCCAAGCGCAACATCGAGCGTCACTATCTGGACGCCCACAACAACAGCCCACGAGGTGAGAAATGACTGTGAAGAGCACCCCCGGTCAGCGTTTTCGCGATGCCGTTGCCGCCGAGCATCCACTGCAGGTGGTTGGCGCCATCAACGCCAACCATGCGCTGCTGGCCAAGCGCGCCGGCTTCAAGGCCATTTACCTGTCCGGTGGCGGTGTGGCCGCAGGCTCGCTGGGCCTGCCGGACCTGGGCATCACCGGCCTGGACGACGTGCTCACCGATGTGCGCCGGATTACCGACGTGTGCGACGTGCCGTTGCTGGTGGATGTCGACACCGGCTTCGGTGCGTCGGCTTTCAACGTCGCCCGCACCGTGCGCTCGATGAGCAAGTTCGGCGCTGCCGCCATCCATATCGAGGACCAGGTTGGCGCCAAACGCTGTGGCCACCGCCCGAACAAGGAAATCGTCAGCCAGCAGGAAATGGTCGACCGCATCAAGGCGGCCGTCGATGCCCGCAGCGACGACAGCTTCGTGATCATGGCGCGTACCGATGCCCTGGCCGTCGAAGGCCTGAACGCAGCCCTTGATCGCGCCGAGGCGTGCATCGAGGCTGGCGCCGACATGATCTTCCCGGAGGCCATCACCGAGTTGCAGATGTACAAGACGTTCGCTGATCGGGTGAAGGCACCGATTCTGGCCAATATCACCGAATTCGGCGCCACGCCGCTGTATACCACCGAAGAGCTGGCCTCGGTCGACGTGTCTCTGGTGCTGTACCCGCTGTCGGCGTTCCGAGCCATGAACAAGGCGGCCGAGAACGTATACACCGCGCTGCGCCGCGACGGCACCCAGAAAAACGTGATCGACACCATGCAGACCCGCATGGAGCTCTACGATGCCATTGGTTATCACGCCTTCGAGCAGAGCCTCGACGCGCTGTTTGCCCAGAAAAAAGGCTGAGCAACACCCCGAATTAGCCAGAGCAAATCCATAACAAGTTCAAGAAAGGAGAAACACCGTGGCCGAAGCGAAAGTACTCAGTGGCGCAGGTCTGCGCGGTCAGGTGGCCGGCCAGACCGCACTGTCGACCGTGGGCCAGGCCGGTGCCGGGCTGACCTATCGCGGTTACGACGTACGTGACCTGGCAGCAGGTGCCGAATTCGAAGAAGTCGCTTACCTGCTGCTGTACGGCGAACTACCCTCCCAGGCCGAGCTGGATGACTACAAGCGCAAGCTCAAGGGCCTGCGTGACCTGCCGCAAGCCTTGAAAGAAGTCCTGGAACGTATCCCGCGTGACGCTCACCCGATGGACGTGATGCGCACCGGTTGCTCGGTGTTGGGCACCCTGGAGCCAGAGCTGACCTTTGAAGCCCAGCGTGACAAGACCGACCGCTTGCTGGCGCTGTTCCCGGCAGTGATGTGCTACTGGTACCGCTTTACCCACCATGGCGTACGCATCGACTGCACCAGTGACGAAGACACGCTCGGCGGCCACTTCCTGCATCTGGTGCACGGCAAGAAGCCGAGCGAGCTGCACGTCAAGGTCATGAATGTGTCGCTGATCCTCTACGCCGAGCACGAGTTCAACGCCTCGACCTTCACCGCCCGCGTCTGCGCGTCGACCTTGTCCGACCTGTACTCCTGCGTCACGGCCGCCATCGGTTCGCTGCGCGGCCCGCTGCACGGGGGGGCCAACGAGGCAGCGATGGAGTTGATCGAGCGTTTCCAGAGCCCGCAGGAAGCCACTGCCGAGCTGCTGCGCATGCTGGAGCGCAAGGACAAGATCATGGGCTTTGGCCACGCCATCTACAAAGAGTCCGACCCGCGCAACGAGGTGATCAAGGGCTGGTCGAAGCAGTTGGCTGACGAAGTGGGCGACACCGTGCTGTACCCGGTTTCCGAAGCCATCGACAAGACCATGTGGGAGCAGAAGCGCCTGTTCCCCAACGCTGACTTCTACCATGCGTCGGCGTATCACTTCATGGGCATTCCGACCAAGCTGTTCACCCCGATCTTCGTCTGTTCGCGCCTGACCGGCTGGGCGGCGCACGTCTTCGAGCAGCGCGCCAACAACCGCATCATCCGCCCGAGCGCCGAGTATGTCGGCGTCGAGCAGCGTCAGTTCGTGCCCATCGAGCAGCGCTGACAGACCGAACCTGTGGGGTGGCCTGGTCCGGCCTCATCGCCGGCAAGCCAGCGCCTACAGGTGTTGCACCGCCCTTGAGGCTTGCGCTGCACCTGTAGCAGCTGGCTTGCCGGCGATGAAGCCGGACCAGCCAACACAGGACAGCAATTAGAAAGCTATCCACGACCGTACCGTGACCGAGCCTGATAACGATATGAACACAGCATTTCGCAAGCACCTGCCAGGCACCGACCTGGACTACTTCGATGCCCGTGCGGCGGTCGAGGCGATCAAGCCCGGCGCCTACGACGGCCTGCCTTACACGTCCCGCGTGCTCGCCGAGAACCTGGTGCGCCGCTGCGACCCGGCAACCCTCGACGCCTCGCTGGGCCAGCTGATCGAGCGCCAGCGCGACCTCGACTTCCCATGGTTCCCGGCCCGCGTGGTGTGCCACGACATCCTCGGCCAGACCGCGCTGGTCGACCTCGCCGGCCTGCGCGATGCCATTGCCGAGAAGGGTGGCGACCCAGCTGCCGTCAACCCGGTGGTACCGGTGCAACTGATCGTCGACCACTCGCTGGCAGTGGAGTGCGGTGGCTTCGACCCGCAGGCCTTCGAAAAGAACCGCGCCATTGAAGACCGCCGCAACGAAGACCGCTTTCACTTCATCAACTGGACCAAGAAGGCGTTCAAGAACGTCGACGTGATCCAGCCGGGCAACGGCATCATGCACCAGATCAACCTGGAGAAGATGTCGCCTGTCATCCACAACGACCGCGGTGTGGCCTACCCGGACACCTGCGTCGGCACCGATAGCCACACCCCGCATGTTGATGCCTTGGGCGTGATCGCCATCGGCGTGGGCGGCCTGGAAGCAGAGAACGTGATGCTCGGCCGCGCCTCCTGGATGCGCCTGCCGGAAATCGTCGGCGTCGAGCTGACCGGCAAGCTGGCACCGAACATCACCGCCACCGACCTGGTGCTGGCCCTGACCGAATTCCTGCGCAAACAGAAGGTAGTTGGCGCCTATCTGGAGTTTCACGGTGAAGGTGCCCGGGCCCTGACCCTGGGCGACCGCGCCACCATTTCCAACATGGCGCCGGAATACGGCGCCACCGCAGCGATGTTCGCCATCGACCAGCAGACCATCGACTACCTGCGCCTGACCGGCCGTGAAGAGCAGCAGGTCAAGCTGGTGGAAACCTATGCCAAGGCCACCGGCCTGTGGGCTGACAGCCTGGGCGGCGCCGTCTACGAGCGCACCCTGCGCTTCGACCTGGCGAGCGTGGTGCGCAATATGGCCGGCCCGTCCAACCCGCACGCTCGCGTGGCTACCAGCGACCTGGCAGCCAAAGGCATCGCCGGCAGCTGGGAAGAGGTGCCTGGGCAGATGCCGGACGGCGCGGTAATCATTGCCGCGATCACCAGCTGCACCAACACCAGCAACCCGCGTAACGTGATCGCCGCTGGCCTGATTGCACGCAATGCCAACAGGCTGGGGCTGGCCCGCAAACCGTGGGTCAAGTCGTCGCTGGCGCCAGGTTCCAAGGCTGTGCAGCTGTACCTGGAAGAAGCGGGGCTGGAGAAGGAGCTGGAGCAACTCGGTTTCGGCATCGTCGCCTTCGCCTGCACCACCTGCAACGGGATGTCCGGTGCCCTGGACTCGGCGATCCAGCAAGAAATCATCGACCGAGACCTGTACGCCACCGCCGTGCTGTCGGGCAACCGCAACTTCGACGGGCGTATCCACCCGTATGCCAAGCAGGCCTTCCTGGCCTCGCCGCCGCTGGTGGTGGCCTATGCCATTGCCGGTACCATCCGCTTCGACATCGAAAAGGATGTGCTGGGCGTGGTCGATGGCAAGGAAATCCGCCTCAAGGACATCTGGCCGAGTGATGAAGAGATTGATGCCGTGGTGCGTGCTGCGGTGAAGCCAGAACAGTTCCGCAAGGTGTATATCCCGATGTTCGCCATCGAGGAAGACCGTGGGCCGAAGGTGGCGCCGCTGTATGACTGGCGCCCGATGAGCACCTACATCCGTCGCCCCCCGTACTGGGAAGGCGCATTGGCGGGTGAGCGTACCCTGCGCGGCATGCGCCCGCTGGCGGTACTGCCGGACAACATCACCACCGACCACCTGTCGCCGTCCAACGCCATCATGCTCGACAGCGCCGCCGGTGAGTACCTGGCGAAGATGGGCTTGCCGGAAGAGGACTTCAACTCCTACGCCACTCACCGTGGCGACCACCTGACCGCTCAGCGTGCCACCTTCGCCAACCCCAAGCTGTTCAATGAAATGGTGCGCAAGGAAGACGGTAGCGTGAAGCAGGGCTCGCTGGCGCGTATCGAGCCGGAAGGCAAGGTCACCCGCATGTGGGAGGCAATCGAGACTTACATGCAGCGTAAACAGCCGCTGATCATTGTTGCCGGCGCCGACTACGGCCAGGGTTCGTCCCGTGACTGGGCGGCCAAGGGCGTGCGCCTGGCGGGTGTCGAGGCCATTGTCGCCGAGGGCTTCGAGCGCATACACCGCACCAACCTGGTGGGCATGGGTGTATTGCCGCTGGAGTTCAAGCCAGGCACCGACCGCAAGACTCTGGGCCTGGACGGCAGCGAGACCTATGACGTGATTGGCGCGCGTACGCCACGGGCGACCCTGACGTTGGTGGTTACCCGCGCCACTGGCGAGCGCCTGGAAGTGCCGGTGACCTGCCGCCTGGACACTGCAGAGGAGGTGTCGATCTACGAAGCGGGCGGCGTGCTGCAGCGCTTTGCCCAGGACTTCCTCGAAGCGACCGCCTGAACATGAATCGGGGGCCGCATTGCGGCCCATCGCGACACAAGGCCGCTCCCACAACGGGCGGCGCAGTACCTGTGGGAGCGGCCTTGTGTCGCGAAAGGGCTGCATAGCAGCCCCAGGGTATTTCACCGGACTATCAGGATGCCCAAGACAATGGCACATGTACCCCAGATCAAAATCCCCGCTACCTATATCCGTGGCGGCACCAGCAAGGGCGTGTTCTTCCGCCTGCAAGACCTGCCCGAACAGGCGCAAATCCCCGGCCCCGCGCGCGACGCACTGCTGCTGCGGGTCATTGGCAGCCCTGACCCTTACGGCAAGCAGATCGACGGCATGGGCGGCGCGACGTCGAGCACCAGCAAGACCGTGATCCTGTCGCAAAGCATCAAGCCTGAGCACGATGTCGACTACCTGTTCGGCCAGGTCAGCATCGACAAGGCCTTCGTCGACTGGAGCGGCAACTGCGGCAACCTGTCCGCCGCAGTGGGTTCGTTCGCCATCAGCAGCGGCCTGGTCGACCCGGCGCGCATTCCGCGCAACGGCATCGCCACGGTGCGTATCTGGCAGGCGAATATCGGCAAGACCATCATCGCCCACGTCCCGATCACCGAAGGTGAAGTCCAGGAGACCGGCGATTTCGAGCTCGACGGCGTGACCTTCCCGGCCGCCGAGGTGCAACTGGCGTTTCTTGACCCGGCAGCCGATGAAGACGGCGACGGCGGCGCCATGTTCCCTACCGGCCAGCTGATTGATGACCTGGAAGTGCCGGGTGTCGGCACCTTCAAGGCGACCTTGATCAATGCTGGTATCCCGACCATTTTTATCAACGCTGCCGATCTCGGCTACACCGGTACCGAACTGCAGGACGCCATCAACGGCGACCCTCAGGCGCTGCTGCGGTTCGAGACCATTCGCGCCCATGGCGCCGTGCGCATGGGGCTGATCGACAACGTTGAACAGGCTGCCGGGCGTCAGCACACACCAAAAGTGGCGTTCGTTGCGCCACCGAGCACCTACACTGCGTCCAGTGGCAAGTCGGTGCAGGCAAGTGATATCGACCTGTTGGTGCGGGCCTTGTCGATGGGCAAGCTGCACCATGCCATGATGGGGACGGCGGCGGTGGCGATCGGCACTGCGGCGGCCATTCCGGGCACGCTGGTCAACCTCGCCGCTGGTGGGGGCGAGCGTAGCGCTGTGCGTTTTGGCCACCCTTCGGGCACCCTGCGGGTCGGGGCCGAGGCGCGGCAGGTGGGGGGGGAGTGGACAGTAACCAAGGCAATCATGAGCCGCAGTGCTCGCGTGCTGATGGAGGGCTGGGTTCGCGTGCCTGGCGACAGCTTCTAAAGCACCACTGGCGCTCGGCTTTAGTTCGTTGGGGCTGCACCGCAGCCCCGGCAATTCTGAAGGGAGCTGGATATGAGCGCCAACGTAGACCTCAACGACCGCCCGGACTACGACCGGGTGCTGCAAACCCTGGCCGACTACGCCCTCGGCTACCGGGTCGAGTCCCTCGAGGCCCTGGACACCGCGCGCAATTGCCTGATGGACACCCTTGGCTGCGGCCTGCTGGCCCTGCGCTTCCCTGAATGCACCAAGCTCCTCGGCCCTCAGGTGGAAGGCACGCTGGTCCCCAATGGTGCCCGCGTCCCCGGCACCGCCTACCGTCTGGACCCGGTCAAGGCTGCCTGGGACATCGGCTGCACGGTGCGCTGGCTGGACTACAACGACACCTGGCTGGCCGCTGAATGGGCTCATCCCTCGGATAACCTTGGCGGTATCCTGGCTGTTGCTGATCACCTGTCCCAGAAACATGTAGCCGCAGGTGAGGCACCGCTGCTGATGCGTGATGTGCTTGAGGCCATGGTCATGGCGCATGAGATCCAGGGTGTGCTGGCACTGGAAAATTCATTCAACCGCGTCGGCCTCGATCATGTGATTCTGGTGAAGGTGGCTTCAACCGCCGTGTGTGCCAGGCTGATGGGGGCCAATCGCGAGCAGATGCTCTCGGCCTTGTCCCACGCCTTTGTCGACGGTCAGGCCCTGCGTACCTATCGCCACGCGCCCAATGCAGGTTCGCGCAAGTCCTGGGCCGCTGGTGATGCTTCCAGCCGGGGCGTGCGCCTGGCCGATATCGCCCTGCGCGGGGAGATGGGCGTGCCGAGCGTGCTCACGGCCCCTCAGTGGGGCTTCTACGACGTGTTGTTCAGCCATACCAACAAAGACCTGGCACTCAAACCTGCCGGGCAGCAGGCGCTGCGTGTGTCGCAGGCCTTGGGCAGCTACGTGATGGAAAACGTGCTGTTCAAGGTCAGTTTCCCTGCCGAATTCCACGCCCAGACCGCCTGCGAGGCGGCGGTAACCCTGCATCCACTGGTACGCAACCGCCTGCATGAAATCGACCGTATCGTCATCACCACTCAGGAGTCGGCGATCCGCATCATTTCCAAGAGTGGCCCGCTGGCCAATGCTGCCGATCGTGACCACTGCCTGCAGTACATGGTGGCGATACCGCTGATCTTTGGTCATTTGATGGCCGAGCATTATGAGGATGCCTTCCATGCCAACCACCCGAGCATCGACCGCCTGCGCGAGAAGATGGAGGTGGTCGAAGACCCGCGCTTCAGTCGCGAGTATCTGGAGCCGGACAAGCGCTCGATTGCCAACGCGCTGCAGGTGTTTTTCAAGGATGGCAGCAGTACCGCGCAGGTCGTGGTGGAGTACCCGATCGGGCACCGGCGGCGGCGCGGGGAGGGCATACCGCTGCTGGAGGCCAAGTTCAGGGCAAACCTGGGGACGCGATTTGCCCGTCAGCGGTGTGCGCAGATTGTGAATGTGTGCAAGGACCAGCAGCGGCTGGAGGGGATGGCGGTGCACAGGTTTGTGGATTTGTTTGTGATCTGAGGTTGCCAGTACAGCCTGAAACAAAAAAGCCCCGGCATCGCTGCCGGGGCTTTCTTTACAACCTGTAACTCAGCTTAGGCCTGAACCACCGGGATCTTGGCGTTGGCTGCCGCTTCGCGGAACTCGGCGATCTGGTCGAAGCTCAGGTAGCGGTATACATCGGCAGCCATGCTGTCGATGTCTTTCGCGTACTGCATGTACTCTTCGACGGTCGGCAGCTTGCCGATGATCGAAGCGACAGCAGCCAGCTCGGCCGATGCCAGGTACACGTTGGTAGCATCGCCCAGACGGTTCGGGAAGTTACGGGTCGAAGTGGAGACCACGGTCGAACCGGTCTGCACACGCGCCTGGTTACCCATGCACAGCGAGCAGCCTGGCATTTCCATGCGCGCACCGGCCTTGCCGTAGATGCCGTAGTAGCCTTCTTCGGTCAGCTGGTGAGCATCCATCTTGGTTGGCGGAGCCAGCCACAGGCGGGTCGGGATACCGCCCTTGACCTTCTCCAGCAGCTTGCCGGCAGCGCGGAAGTGGCCGATGTTGGTCATGCACGAACCGATGAACACTTCGTCGATCTTCTCGCCCTGTACCGAAGACAGCAGGCGGGCGTCGTCCGGGTCGTTCGGCGCGCAGAGCACGGGCTCTTTGACGTCGGCCAGGTCAATTTCGATGATTTCGGCGTACTCGGCATCGGCGTCGGCCGACAGCAGCTCAGGGTTGGCCAGCCAGGCTTCCATGGCCTGGGCGCGGCGTTCCAGGGTGCGGGCATCGCCGTAGCCTTCGCCGATCATCCAGCGCAGCAGGGTGATGTTGGACGTCAGGTACTCGGCAATGGCCTTCTCTGGCAGCTTGATGGTGCAACCGGCAGCGGAACGCTCGGCCGAGGCGTCGGACAGCTCGAAGGCTTGCTCGACGGTGAGTTCGTCCAGGCCTTCGATTTCCAGGATGCGGCCGGAGAAGGCGTTTTTCTTGCCTTTCTTCTCGACGGTCAGCAGGCCTTTCTGGATGGCGTAGTAAGGGATGGCATGCACCAGGTCACGCAGGGTGATGCCGGGTTGCAGTTTGCCCTTGAAGCGCACCAGGATCGACTCTGGCATGTCCAGCGGCATGACGCCGGTGGCGGCGGCGAAGGCCACCAGGCCGGAACCGGCCGGGAACGAGATGCCGATCGGGAAGCGGGTGTGCGAGTCGCCGCCGGTACCGACGGTGTCAGGCATCAGCATGCGGTTCAGCCAGCTGTGGATGATACCGTCGCCTGGGCGCAACGACACGCCGCCACGGGTGCGGATGAAGTCTGGCAGGGTGTGGTGGGTGGTGACGTCGATCGGCTTCGGATAGGCCGCGGTGTGGCAGAACGACTGCATGACCAGGTCAGCGGAGAAGCCCAGGCACGCCAGGTCTTTCAGCTCGTCGCGGGTCATCGGGCCAGTGGTGTCCTGGGAACCGACGGTGGTCATCTTCGGCTCGCAGTAAGCACCTGGGCGCACGCCCTGGCCTTCTGGCAGGCCACAGGCACGGCCAACCATTTTTTGCGCCAGAGTGAAGCCCTTGCCGGAATCGGCAGGCTGCTCGGGTTTCTTGAACAGGTCGGAAGCACCCAGGCCCAGCTCGGCGCGGGCTTTTTCGGTCAGGCCACGGCCAACGATCAGCGGGATACGGCCGCCAGCGCGGACTTCGTCCAGCAGCACTTCGGTTTTCAGCTCGAAGTTGGTGACCAGTTCGTCGCTGCCGTGACGGCGTACTTCACCTTTGTAAGGGTAAACATCGATGACGTCGCCCATGCCCAGGTTGGTGCAGTCGAATTCGATCGGCAGGGCGCCGGCGTCTTCCATGGTGTTGTAGAAGATCGGGGCGATCTTGGTGCCGAAGCAGAAGCCACCGGCGCGCTTGTTCGGCACGTACGGAATGTCGTCGCCGAAGAACCACAGTACCGAGTTGGTAGCGGATTTACGCGAGGAGCCGGTACCGACCACGTCACCTACATAGGCAACCGGGAAGCCCTTGGCCTTGACGGCTTCGATCTGTGCCAGCGGGCCGACCGAACCAGGCTGCTGCGGCTCGATGCCGTCGCGGGCCATTTTCAGCATGGCCAGGGCGTGCAGCGGGATGTCAGGGCGCGACCAGGCGTCCGGAGCAGGCGACAGGTCGTCGGTGTTGGTTTCGCCAGGCACCTTGAACACGGTCAGGGTGTACTTCTCGGCGATGGCCGGGCGGGCGGTGAACCACTCGCCGGCAGCCCAGGAGTCCAGCACGGCCTTGGCGTGAGCGTTGCCGGCCTTGGCTTTTTCGGCCACGTCGTGGAAGGCATCGAACATCAGCAGGGTGTGCTTGAGCTGTTCGGCCGCGACGGCGCCCAGTTCGGCGTCATCCAGCAGTGCGACCAGCGTTTCGATGTTGTAGCCGCCCTGCATGGTGCCCAGCAGTTCGGTGGCGTGCTTGCGGTCGATCAGTGGCGACTTGGCTTCGCCCTTGGCAACAGCAGAGAGGAAAGCGGCCTTGACGTAGGCAGCTTCGTCGACCCCTGGCGGTACGCGGTTGGTGATCAGGTCTACGAGGAAGGCTTCTTCGCCGGCCGGCGGGTTTTTCAGCAGCTCGACCAGGCCTGCAGTTTGTTCGGCGTTCAGCGGCTGGGGCACGATACCCAGGGCGGCACGCTCTTCGATGTGTTTGCGGTAGGCTTCAAGCACAGTTATTTCCCTCATCAGTGGTCCCTAAAGGGGGTCCGGGACGCTTATCCAGCATTCAATGCACCCATGCGCTGCGCCGGCTTTGTGGGCCGCCCAGCCAGAGTCGCAAAGAATCCTTACAGAAGCTGCTTTCAAAGTTTTACGCCTGCAGAACGGGGAGCTGATGAGGGCTGGCACGGGCATGCGAGGGGTGCATGGCCCGGGCCAACGCCGTTCTACCGGATTAACTGTGCTCGTGACGCTTTGAAAACAGCTTCCAACGGACATTGTTGCCTTCGAAAAGGCCGGATGATTCTACGGCAAAAAAAGCCCGAAGGTAAGGCGGTGAACATGACTTTAACGAGTGACCCTGGTTAGACAAAGGGCTAACATGGGCCGGTGTTCCACCGCCAAGCTGTTGTTTTTCATGTCCAACAAGTCCATCAAAACCCCTTGCGTCGGCCTGTGCTCCACGGTGTACGGAGACACGGTGTGCCGTGGCTGCAAGCGTTTTCACCACGAAGTGATCAACTGGAACGGCTACGACGACGCGCAGAAGCGTGCGGTGTGGCTGCGCCTTGAGCAGTTGCTGGTACAGGTGATGATGGCCAAGCTGGAAGTGTTCGACAAAAGCCTGTTGCGCCAGCAACTGGAGCAGCGCTCCATCCGCTTTGTCGATCAGCAGTCGGAATATTGCTGGGCTTACCAGCTGATAGCCCGCGGGGCGCGGATGATCCGTGACCTGGAGGCCTACGGCATGGTGTTGCTGCCGGAGTTCCGTGGCTGGGAACTGCCGCAACTGCGCGACGCCATCGATCGCGAGTTCTTCCTGCTTTCAGAAGCGCATTACCAGCGCTACATCGCCCCCAGCTTCCTGCGCGATGCCATGGGCAGCGCGCAGGGCCAGTGAGCAGGGCGAATCAGTCGCCGGTATATTCGCAACCACTGGTGCAGGTTTCGTGGATGCGCACCTTCGACAGCTCTGGCATCAGCGGCTTGACCTGGTCCCAGATCCACTTGGCGATCACTTCGCTGGTCGGGTTTTCCAGGCCAGGGATGTCGTTCAGGTAATTGTGGTCCAGTTGCTCGTAAATGGGCTTGAAGATCGCCTTGACCTCGGCGAAGTCGCGGATCCAGCCCGTGTGCGGGTCGAGCGGGCCGGTCAGGTGCAGGCCGACCTTGAACGAGTGGCCATGCAGGCGGCCGCATTTGTGCCCTTCAGGGACGTGGGGCAGGCGATGGGCCGATTCGAATGTGAATTCCTTGAAAATTTCCACGCTGTCATAACTCTGTGTGAATCAATAATGCGCGCAGTCTACCAGCATGGCCGTTACAAGGCTTGCAGGCGTTCATGCAGCCGCCCGGTGGCGACCAGCTCCAGCAGCTCGTCGCCCAGGCGCTGGCTTTCAGCGATGGCCTTGTACCAATAGCGCTTGCGGCCTGGTGCATCGCCCAGGAAGCGCTTGAAGTCGTTGCGGTCGGGCAGCTTGCCGTAGGGCAAGGCGGCCAGGTATTGCGGCGAAGGGGTCATCAGCAGCACGTTCTGCAGGCGGGTGGCATCGCCCTTGCGCCAAGGCAAGGCTTTGTCGAACCAGCCCGGTACCACCTTGTCGGTGAAGTGCGGGTACAGCACCAGATCGTCGCCACGGTAGGGCAGGTCGAGGTGGTAGTCGAGCAGGCCGCCGTCGCGGTAGGTGCCGGCGCCAGCACCGGGGATGTCTTTCACGCCGTGCATGACCATGGGGATCGAACCCGAGGCCAGCAGGGCGTGGCGCAGGTTGGTCAGGTCCAGCGGCAGGTAGCGTGAGGGGAAGTCGGTCAGTGCGTCGAGCGGCGGCGCGGCGCGCCCGTCATGCAGGATGATGCGCTCGAAGTGGCGCGCCAGCCGCGAACGGCCAAGCAGGTTGCTGGCAACTACCGAGCCCAGGCCCAGGCCCAGCCGGCCGCGATGGTCGTGGGCAAGCTGGCCGTGGCTTTTCACTACCAGGATATTCAGGTGATAGTGCGGGTTGGCCAGCAGTTGGGCGTCACGGCCCTGCAGCAGGTCGTCGAGCATGCGTTGGCAACTGTGGCTGATTTCGGCCGGGGTGGCGCCCTTGGCAAAATCCAGTTCGGTGTACAGCTCGCCCAGCCGACGGATACCGGCGATGGGGTCCTCGAGGCAGGCGCTGGCGAAGCGCCAGGCACCGATCGAAGCGCCTATCAGGGCGCGCTGGCGGGGTGCCGAAGGCAGCCACTCGCCGAACAGTGCCAGGTCCAGCCCCTGGATACCCAGCGGCTTGGGCCCACCGGCTGCACCCGGCAGCACCCCGACATCGGCGGCTTGCAGGCCGCGCTCGCGGATGTGTTGCAGGGCACGCTGGCCGGCCTTGAAGGTGAGGGCAGGGTACTTGATGTGGATGGCGCTCATGACGGATCTCTCGGGCATGTCGGTGCGAAAGGGCCGTCATAGCCTACACAACTGGCTGCACCAGCTGCAGACCGAGTCTGTCTGAAGGTGTAACTGCGCTATCATGCCGCCAGCTGTTTTCAGGTTCAATTAAGGACCGGTGGTTAGTCTTGATTGCGTAGACAACTTACACAGTTCTCAGGAGAGAAGAACGATGAAAACCTTGACTGCCCTGTTCGCCGCCACCGCCCTCGCCCTGGGGGCCAATGCTGCTTTCGCCAAGGATGTACAGCCTGACGAAGTGGTCAAGCTGGTCAACGCCAAGACCATCAAGTCGCTGGATGAGCTCAAAGCCGCCGCCGTGGCCAAGCACCCCGGTGCCACCGTCACCGACTCGGAGCTGGAAAACGAATACGGTCGCTACATCTACAAGGTAGAGATGCGTGACACCCAGAACGTCGAATGGGACGTCGACCTGGACGCCAAGACCGGTGAAGTGCTGAAGGACGAGCGGGACAGCTGATGATTCACTTACCGCGGCCAGCGCGCTACCTCGCGCTGGCGCTGTTGGCCGTATGCTCTCTGGCCGCTGCCCGCGACCTTGACCAGGACGAAGCCCTGAAGCTTCGCCAGAAGGGCGTCATCCTGCCGCTTGAGCAATTGCTGGAAACCGCCTTGGGGCGTTACCCCGGGGCGCGCCTGCTGGAAGCCGAGCTGGAAGAAGACGACGATCGCTACGAATATGAAGTCGAGCTGCTGACGGCTGAAGGTGTGGTGCGCGAGATCAAGCTCGATGCCAGCACCGGTGCCCTGCTCAAAGACGAGGAAGACGACTGAATGCGCCTGTTGCTTGTCGAGGACAATGTCCCGCTGGCTGACGAACTGACTGCTGGCCTGCAGCGCCAGGGCTATGCCGTGGACTGGCTGGCCGACGGCCGAGACGCGGTCTACCAAGGCCAGAGCGAACCCTACGACCTGATCATTCTCGACCTTGGCCTGCCTGGCTTGCCGGGCCTGGACGTACTGGCCCAGTGGCGCGCTGCCGGCCTGGCCACCCCGGTGCTGATCCTCACCGCCCGTGGCTCCTGGGCCGAGCGCATCGAAGGGTTGAAGGCCGGGGCCGATGACTACCTGAGCAAACCGTTTCACCCGGAGGAGCTGCAATTGCGTATCCAGGCGTTGCTGCGGCGTGCCCGGGGCCTGGCCAACCAGCCGAAACTGGAGGCGGCCGGGCTGCACCTGGATGAAAGCCGTCAGTGCGTGAGCCGTGATGGCGTGGATGTGCAGCTGACTGCTGCGGAGTTCCGGCTGCTGCGTTACTTCATGCTGCACCCGCAGCAGATCCTGTCCAAGAGCCACTTGGCCGAGCACCTTTACGATGGTGAAACCGAGCGTGACTCCAACGTGTTGGAAGTGCACGTCAATCACTTGCGGCGCAAGCTGGGCCGTAGCGTGATCGAGACCCGTCGCGGGCAGGGCTATATCTATGCCGGGAGCGCTGAGTGAAGTCGATCCAGGCCCGCCTGAGCCTTGGCCTGGTGGCGGTGCTGGTGGTGGTGGGCGTGGTGCTGGCGCAACTGACTCTGTGGCTGTTCGAAGCCGGCCTGCAGCGCTACCTGGAAAACGGCCTGCGCAAGGAAAGCGAGAACCTGCTGGTGGCATTGGTGCGTGGCCCGTCCGGCCTGCAGCTGGATGAGCGCCGTATTTCGGCTGCCTACCAGCGGCCCTTTTCCGGTTACTACTTCCGCATCGATTTCGACAAAGGTACCTGGAGGTCCCGTTCGCTGTGGGATCTGGACATGCCGAAACCTTCGGCGCCCGGGCTCTCCGACAGTCATGAACTCGGCCCGGAAGGCCAGCAACTGTTGGCCCTGCGCGCCGACTACCGGCGCCTGGGCCAGGACATCTCGATCAGCGTGGCGCAGGACTATTCGCCGGTGCGCGAAGGCTTCCGGCGCTTGCAGCAGATCGGCCTGGGCATGGGGTTGGTGGCCCTGATCCTGGTCCTGGTGCTGCAGCGCATCACGGTTACCCGCTCGCTGCGGCCGCTGGAGCGGGCACGCCAGCAAATCGCCCAACTGCAGCAGGGCCAGCGCTCGCAGCTGGATGAGGAGGTGCCCAGCGAATTGGCGCCACTGGTGGGGCAGGTCAACCACCTGCTCAGCCATACCGAAGATAGCCTGCGCCGTTCGCGCAATGCCTTGGGCAACCTGGGGCATGCGCTGAAGACGCCGTTGGCAGTGCTGCTGAGCCTGGCCTCCAGCGAGCGTCTGAAGGATTTGCCCGAAGTCCGCGCGCAGATGCGCGAGCAGCTGGAGCAGATTCAGCAGCGGCTGGCGCGCGAGCTGAACCGTGCGCGGCTGGCGGGTGACGCGTTGCCAGGCGCGCAGTTCGATTGTGACGCCGAGCTACCGGGGTTGCTGGGCACGTTGGGCATGATTCACGGAGAAGGCCTGCTGTTGGCAAGTGATGTGCCGCCCGGGCTGTTATTGCCATGGGACCGTGAAGACTTCCTGGAGCTGCTGGGCAACCTGCTGGATAACGCCTGCAAGTGGGCTGACAGCGAGGTGCGACTGGGTATTGCGCCTAGTGCCGAGGGTTATCAGCTGTGGGTCGATGACGACGGTCCCGGCATCCCTGAGGGCCAGCGCCAGCAAGTGCTGGAGCGTGGTTCGCGGTTGGACGAGCAGGTGGACGGGCATGGCCTGGGCTTGGGCATCGTGCGCGATATCGTCGACGCCTGGGGTGGGCAACTGGCCTTGGAAGAGAGCCCGCTGGGCGGATTGCGCGTGAGCATTGACCTGCCGCGCAAGGCCCGGTAATGCTGGGGCCGCTGTGCGGCCCATCGCGACACAAGGCCGCGCAGCGCCCCTTTGGTCCTATCAGTACTGCAAAAAAATTGCAGTACAGCCGCAGTTTTTTGAATTAGCCCAATTTCCCTCCACCCGGCAAAATCCCCCTCACGAAACCCTGCGGTTTCCATCTCTCCACGGACGGAGCCCCTTGTGGTATTGCACGCGCAATACGAGGCCCAGGCCAGCTCGGCTGGGCTTTCTTTTTAATCAGAAATAGCAAAGATCCCGATTACCTAAATGTCTGCCTCGCGTTCCGAAAACCGTCTGCAGCGCCTGTTGCCGGCGCCTCTGAATACCCCTCCAAAAGAATGGTTGCGTGCCGGTATCGGTGCGGTGTTCGGTTTGTTCCTTGCGGGCTGGCTGACCAGCATGGCCTACGGTCCCGACATCGCCTTGCACCTGCTGGGCCCGCTGGCTGCCTCGGCAGTGCTGGTATTCGCCGTGCATTCCGGCCCATTGGCCCAACCTTGGCCGGTGCTGGGTAGCTACGCGCTGGCTGGCGCGGTCGGCCTGGCCCTGCGCCAAGGCTTTGGCCCGGAACTGTGGGTGGCCGCTGCGGCCCTGGGTATCTCGATCCTGGTCATGTGCCTGCTGCGCTGCCTGCACCCGCCGGGTGGCGGGGTGGCGGTGAGTGCAGTGCTGGCCGACACAGGGCTGACCGCCATGGGTGATCACCTGCTTGAGCCGATCCTGCTCAATGCACTGATCCTGGTGAGCGTGGCGGTGCTCTACAACCGCCTCACCGGGGTGCGCTACCCGAAAGGCGTCGCGGTACGCAAAGACTCGCACCACACCCACGACCGACAGCCCAGTGAACGGGTCGGCATCCGTGGCGAGGACCTGGACCAGGCCCTCGAAGAGTTGGGTGAGTTCGTCGACGTTACCCGTGACGAGCTGGAGCGCATCCTCCTGGCCACCGAGCAGCACGCCCTGCAGCGCAGCCTTGGCGGTATTACCGCGGCCTCGGTAATGTCGCGCGATGTTCAGTTTGCCACGCCCCAGACTACCCTCGAGCAGGCCTGGAAAATGCTGGCCAGCCACCACCTGAAAACCCTGCCGGTGTTGCAACAGGGCAGGCTGGTGGGCATCGTCAGCCTTAGCGACCTGGTGGGCCCGGCGATGCAGCATGGCCGCTTCAGCTGGCGGGGGCTGTTCGGCCGCAAGGCGGTACGCATGGAGCAGGTGATGAGCCGGCGGGTGGTCAGTGTCAGCAGTCAGCACCCGCTTGAGTGCCTGCTGCCGTTGCTGTGCGAGCAAGGTCTGCACTGCCTGCCGGTGCTCGATGGCGACCAGTTGGTGGGGGTAATCACCCAGACCGACCTCATCGCCGGCCTCAAGCGGCAACTGCTCAGCAAAGCCGTGGCCTCAGATAACCGGGTCCCAGCGTTGTGACCAGTCGCTGGCGCCGGCGGCGACCAGCCGGCGCAGGATGGCGAGGGCCTGTTGCAGGGCCTCGCTGTCGCGCTTGCGTGGGTATACCAGAAAGGTCGGGTAGGTGAATTCCGGTGCCTGCGGTACCCGCTCGAACACGCCACTGTCCAGGTAAGCCTGCACCACCCGCGTACGAAAATAACCGCTGCCGCCCTGATCGAGGATGAACTGCAAGGCCAGTGGGCCCAGGTTGAAGCTGAGCGCCGGGCGGGCGCAGTCGGGCAGGGCGGCATCGTGCTGGCGGCGGAAGGCCTCGCCCCAGTCGATGTAGACATAGGGCTCTGGCCGGTCGACCCGGCGCACGCGGATCAGCTTCTCTTCCATCAACTGTTCCACCTGCAGGCCCGGCCCGTAGGTCGGCTGGTACACCAGCGCAGCGTCCAGCAAACCCATCTCGACCTTGCGCAGCAGCGACTCGCCGTCGCTCACCTCGCTGCGGATGGCATGGCTGGGCAGCTCACGGTGCAGGGCGCTGACCCAGTCGAGCAGCATCGGGTTGCCCAGGCTCACTTCTCCCCCCACATGCAGCACTTGCTGGCAGCCCTCAGGTAGCGGCAGGTCACGTCGCGCCGCTTCCCAGGTTTGTACCAGCTGGTTGGCATAACTGACGAATGCCTCGCCATCGCTGGTCAGGCTGGCGCCGTTGCGGCTGCGCACGAACAGCTGGCAGCCCAGTTGCTGCTCCAGGCGCTGAACCCTGGCGGTTATGGCCGTTTGTGACACGAACAGGCGTTCGGCGGCGGCGACCAGGCTGCCGCAACGCACGATTTCCAGGAAGGTTCGGGCCTGATCGATGTCCATGGGCTGCTCGGTGGCTGAGGGTGGCCTATTCTAGAGGCTTTGCACCGTTATGGGGCGTTTTTGCGTTGTCTGCAAATTTGCAGGTCGGTTGTGACTTTAGTCCCCTGGCGGCGCGGGTGTAGCGGTCCATACTCAGGGTTCGCCCTTCAATAACAACAAGTACCGGGTTCCCTTCGATATGAGCTATCAGCACAGCTACGCCCATTCCATTTCCGACCCTGCCGCTTTCTGGGCGGAACAGGCCGCGCACCTGGCCTGGCACCGCAAGCCTGCCGTCATCCTGCAAGACAACCCTGACGGTACCCACCGCTGGTTCGCCGACGGCCGCCTGAACAGTTGCTACCTGGCCCTCGATCACCAGATCGAGCAGGGCCGTGGCGAGCAGTTGGCGCTGGTCTACGATTCGCCAGTCACCGGCGTGCAGCAGGCCTACACCTACAACCAGCTGCGCGATGAAGTGGCGCAACTGGCCGGTTTGCTGCGCCAGCTAGGGGTGACAAAGGGCGACGGGGTGATCATCTATATGCCCATGGTGCCGCAAGCGGCCATGGCCATGCTGGCCTGCGCGCGGATCGGTGCAGTGCATTCGGTGGTGTTCGGCGGCTTTGCCGCCAACGAGCTGGCTTTGCGCATCGATGACGCCCGGCCCACGCTGCTGTTGACGGCATCTTGCGGGCTGGAATTCGACAAGGTTATTGCCTATAAGCCGCTGGTCGACCGCGCCCTGCAGCTGGCCCGGCACCAGCCGCGCAATGTGCTGGTGCTGCAACGACCGCAGGCGCAGGCTGCACTGCACCCAGGCCGCGACCTGGACTGGCAGGCAGCGTTGGCCGGCGCCCAGCCGGTGGCACCGGTCGAGCTGGATGCCGGCGACCCGCTGTACATCATGTACACCTCGGGTACCACCGGCAAACCCAAGGGCATCGTCCGGGAAAATGGCGGCAATGCCGTGGCGCTGTGCTATGCCATGCGCCATATCTATGGCATGCAGGCCGGCGACGTGTGGTGGGGCATTTCCGATGTAGGGTGGGTGGTCGGCCATTCGCTGATCGTCTATGGGCCGCTGATGAGCGGCTGCACCACCGTGTTTTACGAAGGCAAGCCGATCCGCACCCCGGATGCTTCGGCCTACTGGCGGGTGGTGGAGCAGTACAAGGTCAACGCGCTGTTCTGTGCGCCTACCGCCATGCGTGCCATCCGCAAGGAAGATCCGGAGGGCGAGTTGATCCGCAGGCACGACCTCAGCTCGCTGCGCCAGCTGTTCCTGGCGGGTGAGAAGCTCGATTCCAGCACCCATGAATGGCTGGAGCGGGTCACTGGCAAACCGGTGCACGACCACTGGTGGCAGACCGAGACCGGCTGGCCGGTCACCGCGCCCTGTGTGGGGCTGGAAGGCAGTGCGGCGAAGCCGGGCTCAAGCAACCGGGCGGTGCCGGGTTATCACGTGCGTGTGCTGGATGACGAGGGCCACTTGCTGGGCCCCAACCACCAGGGCTCGATCGTCATTGCCTTGCCACTGCCGCCTGGGTGCAGCCAGACCCTGTGGGGCGACCACGAGCGTTACTTGCAGGCTTACCTGCGCACCTACCCGGGGTATTACCACACGGGCGACGGCGGCTTTCTGGATGATGACGGTTTTGTCTACATCATGGGGCGCACGGATGACGTGATCAACGTGTCCGGGCACCGGCTGTCTACCGGCGAAATGGAGGACCTGGTGGCCTGCCACCCGGCAGTGGCCGAGTGTGCGGTGATTGGCGTTCATGATGAAATCAAAGGGCAAGTGCCGTTGGCGCTGGTTGTCCTCAAGGACGGCGAGGGCATTGCCGAGGCGCAGTTGCTGGTGGACCTGGTGGGTAGCGTGCGCGAGTCGATTGGCCCGCTGGCCTGTTTCAACCGGGTTCGGCTGGTGAAGCGGCTGCCCAAGACCCGCTCGGGGAAAATCTTGCGCGCGGTGCTGCGCAAGATTGCCGATGGGCAGGATTACGTACCGCCTTCTACCCTGGACGACCCGGCGGTGCTTGGGGAGATCGAGGCGGTGCTGGCGGATTTGCCCAGGGCGGGTTGATGCTTGACCTCAGGGCCTCATCGCCGGCAAGCCAGCCCCCACAGGTTGGTCACAGACCCTGAAGCCTGCGCGGTACCTGTGGGAGCCGGCTTGCCGGCGATGAGGCCGGTGCGGGCAATTCAGGTCTAGGGGGCTACCTGGTGCAGTTGCCCCAGCCGGCTGCGGGTACGCATCAGGTCGGCGAGTGGGCCGCCCAGGCTCTCTTCCAGCGGCCGTTTGCCAATCACCGTCACCTGTCGGTCCTGGTCATACAACACATCCACCAGGTTGACGAAGCGCTGCTGGGCCGCCAGCGAGCACTGCGCCAGGTCATCCAGACCATCGATGATCCATTCATCGTACTGCTGCGCCAGCGCCAGGTAGTCGATCACCGCGGTGGCTTTTTCACACAAATCGTCAAAGCCAAGTACCACCCGCCGGCCATCGATAGCCAGCGCACGCAGCGGGCGTTTGTTCACTTCAAGCATGACCGGCTGCTCGTGCGGCACGCTCAGCGCCTGGCGCTGTGCTGCCGTCCCTGGCCATACATAGTGGCCCTGGGTAAACCGCTGGTGCTCGCGATTGGCTGGCAAGCTACGGAAGTCGGTGTCGCCACCCACTTCCAGCACTTGCATGCGCCCGTTGATCAGACGGATTACCGGCAGGAAGCGCTCGTGGTACAGCGGGTTGGGCAATAGCCCTTCGGGTGCATAGTTGGAGGTCACCAGCAGGAACACGCCACGGGCGAACAGCGCGTTGAACAAGCGAGTAAGCAGCATGGCATCGCCGATGTCATGCACGTGAAATTCGTCGAAGCACAACACCTGGCAGCCGCCCACCAGTTCGTCGAGGGTCGCGCCCAACGCATCGTCCAGGGCTCGATGGCGGTGCATGCCCTGATGAAGGCGGGCAAAGAAGTCATGAAAATGCAGGCGGCGCTTGGCCTCGACCGGCACCGCCTGGAAGAAGCCGTCCAGTAGCCAGCTCTTGCCGCGCCCCACCGCCCCATAGAGGTACAGGCTGCGCGGCTGGCCGTGTTCAAGCAGTACCAGTTGTTCGGCCATGCAGTGGATCACCTGTCGCTGGCCGTCACTGAGCTGGTAACCCCGGCTTCGGGCTTTGTCCTCGAACCCGTCAAGCAGTTCGCTCTGGTTGACGGGGGCGCCGCGCAGGCGCTGGCCAAGCTGGCGCAGTGGGGCAGGGATCCAGGCAGACACAGGCAACGCTCCTTGGGCGATGGCGGGGCAGCGTGCAGCTTGCCCGAGGGCGGCCGTTTTGACTAATACAGAAAGTGACCGGCAATGATCACTTCATGCGATAGGTCGGGCCGCACACCCGCTTTGCCTAGCCCTTGCGCTCCAGCTGACGCTCGATCATGTACTTCACTGCCAGGCGGCGCTCCTTGAGGTGGCGCAGGTCTTCGTCGACGAAGTTGCCCGCCGAGATCGATTCGGCGGCCAGTACCTGGTTGTCGATGTCCACATACTCGTCCAGCAGCCGGTCAAGCGCCTTGTCCTGCTGGCGGCGTTGCTGGACGATTTCACGCGGGTAGTGCAGGTCCTGGTAGAGGTCGTGGGAGACAGGCATGAGGTCCTCCTTGGTCAATGCAATGGGCTTATCTGATTGGAAGGGAGGAATGCGATTGTGTTGAAGCGAAGCGGAAGGAAAGCGACGGATGGTCGTTCTCGCACCACTGAAATGACTAACCCGCTGTTTTTTGGTAATTTTTTTTCATCAGGGGGTTCACAGACCGAAAGTTTGTTGTTAAAGTGCCGCGCATTCCAAGACAACAACCCAGTTGTCACTCAGTTGGAATTGTCAGAGCAGCGAATGCTGCATCCGATACAGGGGCGTCGCCAAGCGGTAAGGCAGCAGGTTTTGATCCTGCCATGCGTTGGTTCGAATCCAGCCGCCCCTGCCATTTTTCAGATTAAAACGTATGTCACCCGGTGCTTAGAAAAATAGGCGCTGGGTTTTGTCGTTTCCGCAGTTTTCTCATCTGTCCGCAATCCCTGCAGAAGCGGCCTTGTGTTGCGATGGGCTGCGCAGCAGCCCCGGGGATCTGCAATCCTTGGGGCTGCCATGCAGCCCATCCGACCGGTCCGGCGCCCCGGCAAGGCCGCTCTTACAGCCGCGGGTTACCCGGTAATGCCCAGCATCTCGTTCAGCACCCTGGCCAGCTGATCACTCTGCACAGGCTTCTGGATCACCACGCTGCCCGGTAGCTCCAGCCCTTGCAGCTCTGCATAGCCAGTCAGGAACACCACCGGCAACTGGGGGTACCCTTCGCGCGCAGCCAACGCCAATTGTGCGCCGTTGAATTCGGGGATTGCGAAATCGGTAAGCAGCAGATCGATTTCATCGTCCAGCAACGCCAATGCCTGCTCGCCGCTGTGCGCCTGACGCACCTGGTAGCCATACTGGCGCAGCACATCGCCAAGCATGTCACGCACCAGATGGTCATCGTCCACCAGCAACACCGTGCGGTTGCGGCCACTTTCGCTGACTGGCTGGTTGAGCATCGGTACCACGGGCTCACTGACGGCCTGGTCCTTTACTGCTGGCAGGTACACCGCCACCTGGGTGCCCTGGCCAGGCGCGGTGTCGATGTGCACGCCTCCCCCGGACTGTTTGGCGAAGCCGAACACTTGGGCCAGACCCAGGCCCGAACCCTTGCCGATGTCCTTGGTGGTGAAAAACGGCTCGAATACCTTGGTCAGCACCTCTTCGTTCATGCCGCAGCCGGTATCGCGGATGCTCAGCATTACATACTCGCCGGGATCCGGATCTTCCGGGCGTTGCGGGCGGGTGTCGATGCGGGTGTTGCGGGTAGTCAGGGTCAGTTGGCCGCCGTCAGGCATGGCATCGCGGGCATTGATCGCCAGGTTCAGGATGATCATCTCTGTCTGGGTGGGGTCGGTCAGTGCCTGCCACAGGGCCTGGTCCAGGTCCAGGCGCACTGAGACGTTGCCCCCCAATGTGCGGCGCAACAGTTCTTCCAGGCCGGTCAGGGTCTGGTTGAGGTTAAGTGCTACCGGCTCCAGGCGCTGGCGGCGCGAGAAAGCCAGCAACTGCGACGTCAATTTGGCGCCACGCTCGCCCGCTTCGCGGATGTGGGTGAGGCGCGTGCGGGCCTTGTCCAGGTCGGCCTTGGCCAGGTCGCGCTCAAGGAAGCTGGCGCCGGTGAGGATCACCGTCAGCAGGTTGTTGAAGTCGTGGGCCACGCCAGCGGTCAGCTGGCCGACTGCTTCGAGCCGCTGCATCTGCTGCAGCGCCGCCTCGATGCGCTCGCGTTCGTTGATCTGTTCACGCAGGCGGGCGTTGGCCTCTGCAAGGCCCAAGGCGGCTTCGCGCTCGCTGGTGATGTCGCGTGCCACCACGTACAGCAGGGTGTCTTCAGGCACCACCACCCACGACAGCCAGCGTTGCTGGCCGCCGGCGTGCAGGATGCGGCCGACGAAACGTACGCTGGTACGGCCATGGGCGAGGGCGGCCAATTCGGTCAGCAGCAGTTCCTGGTCGGGCTCGGGCAGCAGGTGCAGCAATGACGTTTGGCTCAGGCGCTCGCGGGAGAAGCCCAGGCTGGCTTCCCATGCAGGGTTCAGTGCGACTGGGGTCAGGTCTTTGTTCAACACTGCCAGCAGGTCCTGCGACAGCTCCCAGGCACGGTCGCGTTCGCGGGTGCGGCGCTCGACCCTTTCTCCCAGCATCTCGTTGAGCTGACGCAGCGCCTGGGTGGCCAGGCGTTGCGTGTTGACGTCCTGCAGCACGCCGGAAAAACGCACGCACTGGCCATCGACGAACTGGCTCTGGCCGCTGCTGAGCAACCAGCGTGGTTCCAGGCCGTTGGGTTGCGCGATGCGAAATTCGACCCGATAGCGGCCGCCGCTCTCCGGGCGCATGGCGTGTTCCACGGCCTCACGTACCATTGGCAGGTCGTCCGGGTAGATGCCGTCGTAGAACACTTCAAGGCTCATTTCGGTGCTGACAGGCAGGCCGAACAGGATCTTGCAGCGGTCGTCCCACAGCAACAGGTGCTCTTGTGGGCGCAGGTCCCAGGTGCCCATGCCGGCGGCATCGATGGCAATCCGCGCACGTGCTTCGACGTCGACCAGGGCCTCTTCGGCGCGGCGCCGGCGCTGGCGTTCCTGCACTTCGGTCAGGGCCCGGCGTACCGCCTTGGGCAGCAGTGGCAGGTTCTTCTTCAGCACATAGTCAGTGGCGCCCAGGCGGATCATTTCCACCGCGTGCTCTTCGCCGTAGATGCCAGACAAGAAGATGAACGGAGTGTCCGGTGCCAAACGCTGCGAGATGGCCAGCACCTCGGTGCCAGACGACCCCGGCAGGACGCAGTCGCACAGGATCAGATCGTAGCGTGCCTCACGCAGGGCATGTTCAACCCCCACATGGTCGAACACAAGCTGTGACTGCACATGCAGCCCGCTGCGCTCCAGACGCATCAGGGTAAGCTCGGCGTCCATCGAGCTGTCTTCGACCATCAGCAGTTTCAATGGTGTTTGCTGCATCGTTGCGGCGGCCTCAATTGCTACCGCGACGATTCAGCCGCAGTGAGCCGGGTGGCGGTTCGTTAAGCACTGCCCAGAATATCCCGAGGTCGGAAATGGCGGCGACGAATTCCTTGAAATCTACCGGTTTGACCACGTAGGCGTTGACCCCAAGTTCATAGGCACGCAACAGGTCGGGCTCCTCCCGCGAGGAGGTCAGCATTACCGTGGGGATGCTGCGCAGTTCGGCAGTGGCGCGTACTTCCTTCAGCACTTCCAGGCCATCGACCTTGGGCAGTTTCAGGTCCAGCAACAGCACGGCAGGGTTGCCGTCATCGCGTGTGGCATAGCTGTTGCGGCGCAGCAGGTAGTCGAGTGCGTCGGCGCCATCGCGCAGCACGATGACCTCGTTGGCCAACTGGCTGCGTTCCAGGGCCAGCAGGGTCAGTTCCAGGTCCCGGGGGTTGTCTTCGACCAGCAGGATGGGTTTGAGCATGATAGTAGCGGTGCCTCAGGTAGCAGTGTTTCGGGGGAGGGTAAAGTGGAAGCTTGCGCCCTGGTCGGTCTGGCCTTCTGCCCAGACCCGGCCATCATGGCGCTCGATGATGCGGCGCACACTGGCAAGGCCAATCCCTGTGCCCTCGAAGTCTTCCATGCGGTGCAGGCGCTGGAATACACCGAACAGCTTGCTTGCATAGGCCATGTCGAAGCCCACGCCATTGTCGCGAATGCAGATCTCGGTTTCGCCCGGATGCAGCACCGCACTGATCGCGATGTGTGCAGGTGAACGGCCGCGCGTGTACTTGATTGCATTGGCGATCAGGTTGCGCAGCGCCAGGTTGATGAAGGCCGGATCGCCAATTACCTTGGGTAGCGGAGCGATGTCCCAAACGATTGCGCGGCCTTCGTAATCGGGGGCCAGCTCGCTGCGAATGGCATCGACCAGCGTATTGAGGTCCACGTCGGACAGGCGCAGGGCCGAGCGGCCCATCTGCGAGAAGTTGAGCAAGTTGTCGACCAGGCTACCGGCGAAGTTCGCCGCTTCGCCGATATGATTCAGGAAGCGCTTGCCGCGCTCGCTCAGGCCCTGGCCTTCCAGTTCGCCCAGCAGTTCGGTGTAGCCCGCGATGTGCCGCAGGGGGGCGCGCAGGTCGTGGGAAACACTGTAGGAAAACGCTTCGAGTTCCTTGTTCGAACGGCGCAGGTCACCCGCCAGCTGGGCCAGTTCTTCTGCTTTACGCAGGACGATGCCAAGCACGGCGGTGCGCAGTTCCAGTACGCCCTCGATCACCAGCGGGTCCCAAGGCTCGCTGTAGCCGCGCAGTTCTTCCTGCCAGCGTTCGAAACTGTGCCGCGGGTCGAGGTTGCCCTGCGGCCCGACCTGCTTGATCGGCTGGCCCGCCCAGTTCACCGTGCGCACTTGCTCTGGCCGGAACCACAGCAGGTAGTGCGAGTGGATCTGCGAGATGGCCACCGCCAGTACGCCGCCGGCATGGGCAGCGAGCTCGGGCAGGTCAGTGATGTCGCGGCGCACGTTGTCACTGTGGAATACAGTGTCTTCGCCGCGCTGGCCAAGCCAGTGCACCAGCGCGGTCACCTGGGCTTCAGGCGGCGTCTGGCCGATCAGGTCACAGCGTTCGGCCGAGATGACGGCGGCGCCCTGGGCATCGGCAAAAGCCAGCAACACCTGGGGCAGGTCACGCAGGCCATCACTGACGCTGTCGTGGTCGGCCATGGACGAAATCATGCGCACGATGTGTTGGCGCAATGCCAGCAGCTTGCGCGTGTTGGCATGGGACTCGCGCGATTCGATCTGCAGCGACAGCACACTGGCCAGCAACTCGCAGGCTGTGCGGGTACGCAGGTCCACCGCGCGCGGCTGTTGATGGTGGCAGGACACCAGCCCCCACAGCTCGCCGTCGACCACGATCGACAGCGACATCGAAGCCAGCGTACCCATGTTGCGCATGTATTGCAGGTGCACCGGCGAGACACTGCGCAGCGCGGCAAAACTCATGTCCAGTGCCTTGCCGGTGCGTGGGTTGAGCGCCGGGAGCAGGGGCGAGGGTTGATAGTTGGCATCCTCGATCACGCGGATGCGGTTGACCCGGTACAGTTCGCGCGCCTGGCGCGGGATGTCTGCAGCCGGGAAGCACAACCCCAGGTAAGCGGGGTAACTTGGGTCAACCGCCTCGGCCAGTACCTGGCCGTTGCCCTCGGCATCGAAACGGTACGCCTTGACCCGGCCAAAGCCGGTAATGCGCTTGAGCTGCAACACCGTTTGCTGCAGCAGGTCTTCGAGGCTGCTGGCCAATTGCAGGCTGCCGACAAAGTTGCGCACCAGCGGGTAATAGTCGCCTTGCCCCGCCAGTTCCGGCGATAAACACGGAGGTTCGAATTCGGCAATCAGTACGTCGTCGTGGCCGTGCACCAGCAAATGCAGCGGGGTGCCGTAAGGCGCACCTTGGGACAAGCGCACATCCCCGATGTGAAAGGGGAAGATTTCATCTTCAGGCAGCCGTGCCAGTTGCGTGTGCAGGTCAAAGCCATCGTTGACCAGGTTGGCGAAAGGGCAACCGATCAGTTCACGGGCCGGCAAGCCCAGCCAGTGCTCGACGTTTTCACTGGCCTGCAGCACGCACAGGTCGATGGGGTCCAGCACCAGCAGAAAACCGTGGGGCTGGACGCTGCTCGGGACGTGGATAGGTTCCCGGGCACAGCGCTCCATGGCTTCTGCCAGCGTGGTGTCTGCAGTCATCAATGAAAACGCTCCTGTCATGTCCGTCCATGTATGGCATAGGCGCCTGGCGCTGGATGAACGCTCTTCAGCCTACCAGAAACCAGGCACATTTACCGGCCCTCGGCCATTGGAGACATGGAGTTCGCCTGTGGTTCTGCGCCGTTTCGGGTTTTTTTTAACGGGGCGCTATCGCTTTATCGCTAATACCAAAAAACGGTTGGGTGCCACCGTCGTTGCCCTGCCTCACTGCTACGCTCTGTTCAGGACGTTTCGACAAGGATAACAAGGTGACGGAGCGCTTAATGGCAGCGGTATTGGGCCTGTTGTTCAGCGGCAGTACCGTAGCAGCGGATTTTCTCGTGGAAGTGCGTGTGCTGGTGCAGCGCGGTTGCATGCTGGTCAACCAGCCCCGCGACGCGGGTGCCCAGGCCCTCGGGCGCATTGACCTGGGCTCGTCGGCACGCCTGGACGGCCCCGGCGCGCCGATGAGCGGTGTTTTGCTCAGCCAGCGTCCCCCGCGCCTTGAATGCAATCCGGACACGCCGTATCAGGTGCGTGTCGATGGTGGCCAGCATGGTGGCGCCGGCGAGCTGCGCTACCTGGCCAGCGACGACCGCACGGCTCGGCCCATCCCCTATCGCTTGTACCGCGACGCTGCCTGGCGTGAGCCGCTTGCGGTAGGGGTCGCCCAGTCGGCAAGGGTGCCGGGCAGTGGCTCGGTGGAGCTGCCGTTGTACGCACGCATCGACAAACTGGCGTGGGTGCCGAATGCAGGGGTTTACGCCGACCTGCTTAAAGTCACGGTCACCTGGTAGGGACGCCGCCATGCTCAAGGACGCCACGCCATGAACCGCATCTCGATCTTGTTGCTAACCCTTGGCCCGCTGCTGGTTCCCGGCGGTGAGGCGCACGGCAGCACCACCGGTTTCATCCAGGCGCGGTTGGTGATCAGTGCAGCCTGCCAGATCAGCAGCAACGACACGCAACCGGCTGTGCTGGGCAACCCAGGGGTGCTGGATTTTGGCGAGCGCGGCCCGAACTGGGACCAGCCCCTGCGCAGCCGGGTTGATGAGGCGGGCGGCGCGGGCACCCTGCAGATCAGCTGCACGCCCGAAGTGCGGGCCTTTAATGTACGGATCAATGGTGGACTGAATGGCGACGACGGGGTGCGCCGGTTGAGTAATGGCCGAGAACTCATCCCTTATCAACTGGCGGTCGACCCAGGCGGTAATAGCCGCTACGCCATCGGCCAAGCGCGTGCTTTTACCATCAACAGCACCCAGCAGGTGCCAATCCCGATTTATGGCGTGGTAGTGGCACCAGCGCGTGCACTGCCGGCCGGGCTGTACCGCGACACCCTCAGAGTGACCCTGGACTGGTAACCACGCAAGGAGACTCCGATGCGAACGAACCTTACATGCTGCATGCTCGCAGGCCTGGGCCTGGCCTTGGCTTCACAGGCCCAGGCCGCCACGGTGACCGGCAGCATCAACTCGACCCTGACGCTGATTTCGGCGTGCCAGGTAAATGGTAGTTCGGGGACGTCGGGGCTCAACTTCGGTGCCTTGAACTTCGGTACCCAGGATGCCTTGTTCGTCACCGCCAATGCCCAGGTGCTCGGCGGCGGCGGCGGTGCCATGAGCATCCTGTGCTCGGCGGGTACGGTGCCTGCGATCAAGGTGCGCGCAGGCCTGCATGACGGCCAGTCGAGCGGTGGCACGCGTGCGCTCGCCGATGGGGCCGGCAACTTTGTGCCGTATGACCTGTACACCGACACCGGGCGCACGACCTTACTGGCCATTGACGGCACCATCACCCTGCCGACCAGCACGGGCGTGGCCCAGACCGTCAACCTCTACGGCAAGGCCGTGGGCAAGGCGGGCCTGCCTGCAGGAGTCTACAGCGACACCATCTCGGTCGAACTGTCGTTCTGAGCCATGCGCGGCTGGCTGGCAGGTGGCATGGCCGGAGTCGGCATGCTGTTGGCCGCCCCGTTGGGGGCGGTGACCACCAGTACCTTCACAGTCACAGCGCAGGTGGTTGCCGGGTGCCTGGTGGTGGGCGGTGTCACCAGTTACGGCACGCTCGATTATGGCTCGCAGTCGGCGCTTTCCAAGGGGTTGCTCAGCACGTCGCTGGGTGGCACTACAGTGACCTTCCAGTGCACGCCGGGCGTGGCCATGAGCATGAGCCTGGACGGTGGGCAGAACAGTGCCAGTGGCACACGCAATTTGAAGCGCACCTCCGGCACGCAAGTGCTGGCTTACCAGTTGTACCGGGACGCGGCCTACAGCCAGAGCCTGGGCATCGGCCAAAGCGTGGCCGTGAGCTATTCCGACCCGACGGCGATCAAGCTGCCGGTCTACGGGCGGGTCCAGCTGACCGGCGTGCTACCGGCTGGGACCTACACCGATGTGGTGCAAGTGACGGTGACCTGGTAATCGCCAGCGCCACCAACGACAAGTGTCTAAGGAGAGCTGCATGCGGGCAGGCGCGAAGTGGGCGCGTGGATTGATAGGCTTGTTCTGGCTGGCGAGCCTGCCGGCCGGGGCAGCCACCTCGGTGCTGATCTGGCCGATCGACCCGGTGCTGGAGGCCGACCAGAAGGCCGGTGCACTGTGGCTGGAAAACCGGGGCACTGCGCCGGCCAACCTGCAGGTGCGGGTATTCGCCTGGCGCCAGGGTGATTATCAGGAGCAGTTCCAGGCGCAGCGCGAGATCATCGGCAGCCCGCCTGTCGCGAACATTGCCCCCGGGCAAAAGCAGCTGATCCGCCTGACCCGAACTGGCCCTTCACCTGCCGGCCAGGAGCAGGCCTACCGCATCATCATCGACGAGATCCCGCCCGCCATCCCGGTCGACAAGGCCGAGCCCGGTGCCACGGCGGCCATTCGTTTGCAGATGCGTTATTCGGTGCCGCTGTTCGTTTATGGCGAAGGGCTTTGGGGTAAGGCCGACCCTGAAGGCAAACGCAATGCCGAGGGCGTGGGCAAGCCGCAGGTCAGCTGGCGGCCGGTGACGGTGCAGGGCAAACCTTACGTTGAACTGCGTAACACCGGCCCCGTGCATGCGCGGCTGACCGATGTAGTGGTGCAGCAAGGCAGCCAGAGCAAGCCACTGGCTGAAGGCCTGTTGGGCTATGTGCTACCGGGCGCCAGCATGCGCTGGCCTGCTCCCATGGCGGCCTCCAGCGGCAGCGTGCTGAAGGGCAGGGTCAATGGCCAGAGCGCAGCGGACGCCATCCGCCAAGGCCAATGAGTCAACGATTGAATGCAGTGCAGGGGCCAGGGAGGACCCGGCGATGGTTGGAAACCGTGTGTGAAATGGCTCTTGGCGACGACGCGCCGCAGGTGCCTGTTGCTGGCCATGGCCAGCCCGGTGCTGGCGCTGGCCGACGACCTGCCCCCGCCACCCACGGAGATGTCCGCCATCGCCGACGCTACCCTGTACCTCGACCTGGTGGTGAACCAGATGCCAAGGGCTGAACTGGTGCCGGTGCAGCAGCGGGCCGGGCAGTTGTACCTGGGCAGCGAGGTATTGCGGGCAGCCGGTATCTCGTTGCCGGGCAACCCCCAAGGCGAGGTAGCCCTGGAAAGCATCGCGGGGCTACACACCGACTATGACAGCCAGAACCAGCGTTTGCTGTTGCAGGTACCGCCGGCCTGGTTGCCAGACCAGCAGGTGGGTGATCGCAACCTGTACCCGGCCAGCGACGCGCGCAGCAGTTTCGGCGCCCTGTTCAATTACGACCTCTACCTGAACGACACCGATGAAGGCGGCACCTACCTGGCAGCCTGGAACGAGCTGCGCCTGTTCGACAGTTGGGGGACCTTTTCCAGTACCGGGCAATGGCGCCAGTCATTCAATGGCGCGCAGGCGGACGATACCCGCCAAGGCTTCATGCGTTACGACACCACCTGGCGCTTCACCGACGAACAGCGCCTGCTCACTTACGAAGCCGGTGATTTCGTGACCGGGGCCTTGCCATGGAGCAGTTCTGTGCGGGTAGGCGGCGTGCAGCTGTCGCGCGACTTCGCTGCGCGCCCCGATCTGGTCACTTACCCGTTGCCGGCGTTCGCAGGCGAAGCAGCGGTGCCGACATCGCTCGACCTGTTCATAAACGGGTTCAAGTCCAGCACCACCGAGCTGCAGCCGGGCCCGTACACCCTGACCAACGTGCCGTTCATCAATGGTGCCGGGGAGGCGGTGGTGGTCACCACGGACGCCCTGGGCCGGCAGGTGTCGACCACCTTGCCGTTCTATGTCACCAGCAGCTTGCTGCAGAAGGGCCTTTCTGACTACTCGGTGGCCGCCGGTAGCCTGCGGCGTGATTACGCCGTGCGCGATTTCAGCTACGGGCCGGGTGTTGCCTCGGGCAGCCTGCGCTACGGGCTCAGCGACACCTTCACCCTGGAAACCCACGCCGAAACAGCCGAGTCGCTAATGCTTGGCGGCTTGGGCGGCAACATGCGCCTGGGCACCTTCGGCGTGCTCAACGCCGCCTTGGCGCAAAGCCGCTTCGACGGTGACACAGGCCACCAGGTTGCCCTCGGTTACCAGTACAACAGCCAGCGCATCGGCTTCAGCTACCAGCGCCTGCAACGCCGCGGCGACTATGCCGACCTGACCCGGGTCGACTCCCAGGACATGCAACTGAGCAAAAGCAGCGAACAGGTCACCCTCAGCCTCAACCTGAACGAGTACGGCAGCATTGGCGCCGGTTACTTCGACGTGCGCGCCGGGGATGGCACGCGTACCCGGCTGATCAACCTGAGCTACAGCAGGCCGCTATGGGGCAGCAGCAGTGTGTACCTGTCTGCCAACCGTGAAGTGGGTGACAGCCAGTGGGCCGTGCAGGCGCAACTGGTGATCCCGTTCGACCTGCACGGCACCCTGGCGCTGGGCATGGAGCGCAGCAAAGAAGGCGAGACCCTGCAACGGGTGAACTACAGCCATGCGGTGCCGGCGGGTGTCGGCGTCGGCTACAACCTGGGCTATGCGGCAGGCAGCGACCGTGATGCCTACCGGCAGGCAGACGTCACCTGGCGCTTGCAGTCGGTGCAGTTGCAAGCCGGTGTGTATGGCAGCAGCGGCGAGATGACACGCTGGGCCGATGCCAGTGGCTCCCTGGTGTGGATGGATGCCGGGGTGTTCGCCGCCAACCGCATCGACGATGCCTTCGTGGTGGTCAGTACCGCAGGCTACGCCGATGTGCCGGTGCGCTATGAAAACCAGGAGGTCGGCCGTACCGATGGCAATGGGCACTTGCTGGTGCCGTACAGCAGCGGTTACTACCGTGGCAAATATGAAATCGACCCCATGGACCTGCCGCCGGACGTCCTCGCGCCAAGCGTCGAGCAGCGGGTGGCGGTACGACGGGGCAGTGGCTACCTGCTGGAGTTCCCGCTCAAGCGTGTGATGGCGGCCAGTGTCGAACTGGTGGACAGCAACCAGCAGGCGCTCAAGCTGGGTAGCCGCGTTACCCATGCTGAAAGCGGCAGCCAGGCGGTGGTCGGTTGGGATGGGCTGGTGTACCTGGAGAACCTCTCGCCGCATAACAGCCTGCAGGTAGAGGTTGAGGGTGGTGGACATTGTGAGGTGGCCTTCGACCTGCCCAAGGCTGAAGGTTCGATCCCCCTGATTGGCCCGTTGGTATGCAGATGAAGACGGGTTGGCGCATGTTGTCGGCCGTTATACTGCTGCTGTGGGCTGGCTCGGCCTGGGCCAAGTGCACGGTAGTGTCGACCTTGCCGGTGCTGTTCGGCGCAGTCAATTCGACCCAGGTACGCCTGGCCAGCCAAGCCGCCTCTACCAGCAACGCGGGCTTGCAGTGCAACGGAACGGTGCTGAGTGTGCTCAGCAGCAGTGACTCGTTCAAGCTGACCGTGACCCCGGCCACTGGCGGGTTGGTAGGGCCTACCGGTGATGTTATCCCTTACACCCTGTATGCCGATGCCACCACCAACTTCCCGATTACCCGGAATGTAGCCTTCGAGTTTGGTCGCACCGGTATTCTCGACCTGCTCGGCCTGCTCAACGGCACGCCCAAGGCGGTGCCGCTCTATATCCGCACACAGATTGGCAGTAACGTTGCAGCGGGGTTGTACCAGGAAACCCTGTCGCTGGGGTGGGCATGGAACTATTGCGAAGGGATTGCCATCGGTGGGCTTTGCATCGGGCGTGACAATAGCGCTGGCTCTGCGAGCCTTACCGTGAGCCTGACCGTGACGAACGACTGCCAGATCACCACGCCTGACATCAATTTCGCCAGCGCCCCGGTGGTGGCCGGGTTCGGCACAGTAAGCCAGAGCCTGAGCGTTTCGTGCACCAAGGGCAGCAGGTATACGGTGGGCTTGAATGACGGGCAGAACGTGGCCAATGGTCGCCGGCGAATGAAGTCGGCGGCCAACAACTACCTGGCGTATGACATCTTCAAAAGTTCCGGGACGGTGCGCTGGGGTTCATCGGGTGCCGCCAGACGCTCCAGCACGGATGCCGACGTAAACCCCGGCGCGGGTACAGGCACGGGTAGCCAGGTGTTCAACTACAACGCCAAGGTCTATACCGACCAGGCTACACCGCCGGCAGCCACCTATTCCGACAGCGTGATACTGGATGTGCAGTTTTGACTGAACCCCATTCCTGCCTCGGTTCCCTGTAGGAACGGCCTTGTGTCGCGACAGGGCTGCGCAGCAGCCCCGAGATGGCAGACCCAGCACCGATTGCCGGGGCCGCGTGAGGCAAGGCTAGCGCAAGTCGCCAACCATCTCCGCCAGGGTCTTCAGCACCGCTCCGGCCAGTGCCTTCGAGCGCGCCCCCGACCAGCCGGCAACCGCATCGGGCGCGTCGTCGTGGTCCTTGAACGGCATCTCCAGCGTCAGCGACAGGCAGTCATGGGCCATGCCCACGGCATTGCAGGCCAACGTGGTATTCGCCTGCCCGGGCTCGTCGCGGGTATAGCCGTGCACGGTCTGGAAGTCGCGGGTCACGCTGCACAAAAGGCTGCGGAACTGCTCTTCGAGTTTTGCCAGCCGTGGGGTGTAGCCCGGGTTGCCCTCACAGGCGGCGGTGAATACGTGCGGAATTTCTTCGTCACCATGCACGTCAATGAACGCATCCACGCCGTACTGCTTCATCTGCGCCTGGGCGAAGAATACCTCCGGCGTCAGCTCGACGCTGGCGTCCTGCCAGGCACGGTTGAGGTCCTTGCCCTTGAAATTGGTGCGCAGGTGACCGAGGAACGCGCCGTCGGGGTTCATGTTGGGGATCAGGTACAGGTCGGCCTTGGCCAGCAAGCCCTGGAGCACCTCGTCGTTGGCTTGCAGGCGGTCGATCACGCCCTCCATGAACCATTCGGCCATGTGCTCACCCGGGTGCTGCTGGGCAATCAGCCACAGCTTGCGCTTGCCAGCCGCGCCATCGCCGGCTCGCAGCAGGGGAATATCGCGGCCCTGCACACTGCGACCGCTGGCCAGCAACTCGACCCCAGGGATTTGGCGAGCACGCTCGATCAGCTGGTTGTGACGCGCGCGTGGGTAGGGTTCGAAGTAGGCGAACCAGATCTGGTCCTGCTCCGCTGTCACTTCGAACGACAGCGCTGTGCCGTCGAACTGGCTGGGCACGCGGAACCAGGTTTGCTGGTCGTAGGAGGCCACCGCGTTGTAACCGCTCCAGGCGTTTTTGTACGAGGAGCCGGAAGCGTTGTCGAGGCTGAAGCGATGGACCTGGCCCGGCGTCAGTCCACTGACCTTGAAGTGGAACCACTGATAGTGGCCGCTGTGGGTATCCGGCCGGATGGCCAGGTGCACCTGGGCAGGGTTGCTGGCATCCAGTACCTGGATGTTGCCGGAATCGAAAGCGCAGTCGATCTGCAGGGGGGACAGCGTCACGGTCATGTGCCGGGCTCCTTTGCGGGCGTTGTTGTAGGGGTACTGTACACGGCTTGGCAGGGTTACTGCGCGCGATCAGGTGATACGCGGGCCCTGCGCGGGTACGCTCGCTGGGCTGAATGCGCTTTAACGTCACTGTCATACGGCCATGGCAGCATCCGGGTCCCCCTTCGCACAGGTGAAACCACAGTGCACTCCGGCCTGACCCGCAAGCCCTTCATGCTTCGCACAAGCGACATGCGCAGCGATGATTTCGGTGCCCTGTTCACCCAGATGTTCGGTAGCTTGTATGCCGACATGCCGCCGCTGGCCCAAGGCATCAGCATTGGGGGCGTGTATGGGCGCTTCGAAGGCATGAGCGTGCGCCGCATGCAGTACGGCGGCGATTTCAGCATCACCCTGCCCACACCACAGGATGAAATCACCTTCGTGCTGCCCACCGCTGGCAAGATCATTTTCGATCACCGGGGCGAGTCGATTGGTGGTGCCCACGTGGGGCTGGCGGTCGACAAGCGCGACATTCGCACCGTGCGTTTTGCCGAAAACCATGCCCAGTGCGGCATGTCGATACGGCGCGCGTTGTTTGCTGAGCGCTTGTCACTGTTGTTGGGCCAGCCTTTGGCGGCACCGGTGTGTTTTGCTCCAGTGGTCGACCTGGCGTTGCCGGTGTTCCAGGGCATACGTGCGTTGCTGGAAATGGCCACCGGTACGCAGTTCGACCAACTGATCAATACCGGCATGCTGATGCCCACCCGGCTGCAGGAAATGGTGGTGGATGCGGTGCTGGAGGCGTGGCCGCACACCTATAGCGATGCTTTGCGCAGCCCCGCACCTGCGTTGGCGCCGCGCCATGTGAAGCTGGCGATGGCCTATCTGCACGAGCACCCGGCGCGCTTGGTCAGTGGCACTGAGCTGGCGAGGTTGGTCAATGTCAGCCTGCGCGCCTTGCAGGATGGCTTTCGCCGTTTTGCTGGCACATCGATTGTGGGTTATCAGCGGCAGGTACGGCTGGAGAGCGCGCGCCAGGTACTGGCGCGCGGGGAGGGCGGGTCGGTGGCCGAAGTAGCCTTGCGCCATGGGTTCAGCAACGCGGGGCGTTTTGCCCAGTACTTCCAGCAGGCGTTCGGGGTAAGCCCGGCTGAGTTGAGGCGCGGCAGGTAAGGCCTGATACCAGTCAGTAAAGCCAATCGGGGCTGCAAAGCGGCCCCAATGATATGGTTTAGAACGCGTAGCTGGCCTTGAGGCTGCCACTCACCCCGTGGCTGTCGCCTGCGCCCATCGCCGCCACTTCGCCGCCCACACTCAACGCACCCAGGTTGGCCATCAGGCTCACCCCGCCAGTAAACTGGTCGCGGTTGTCGAACGCCGCACGTTGCTCGATATCCAGCCCCAGCAGATGCCCCTGGCTGTCCACTTGCTGATCCCCCAGGGCATGTTCGTAACCCACTTCCACCCCAGGCACCCACTGCCAGCTGCCGACGGGGATGGGCGCGAAAGACGCCTTCAGGTTGGCCCCTGCACTGCGGCGGGTTGCCTTGAGGTCGTCCACTTGCAGGGCCAGTTCGCTGCCTTTCTCGGTAAAGCCGTTCAGGTCGACGTGGCTGACCCGCACGCCAATGCTCGGCTCCAGCACCACGCCATGGGTGGGCAGGCGATAACCCAGCGCCAGGCTGGCGCCAGCCAGCGTACCGTGGCTGTCACCCTTGGCCGTGCCCAGGCCGCCGCCCAGTTCGCGTTTGCTGGAGTAGTCGAGCCAGCCACCCCTGATGTCGGCATCGATGAACAGTCCGTGCTCCAGGCCGCCAGGGGCGAAGCGTGCGCCCAGGCTGAGGAAGGTCAGGTCGGTATCGGCCTCGCCACCGGCCCCGCCCACCTTGCCACGGTTATAGCCAAAACCGGCATGGCCGCTGAGCTGCTCGGAAAAGCGCTGGGTCATGCCCACCATCAACCCCTGGCTATGCTCGTTGCTGCTGGCCGCATGGGCTGAGCCGTCAGTGCCGAGGTAGCCGGCCAGCCCCGTGCTCCACAGGCGCGCCTGGCCGGCCTTGAGGCCGCTGCCGTCGGCAAAGGGCGAAGCCGCACGCTCGACCATGGCGCCCTGGCGCAGCAGGTAGCTGGCGGCATCCGCGTGCACCTGGCCGCCAACGGTCGAGGTCACGCCGCCCAAGCTGCCGGCATCGATGGCCGATTGCAGGTAGTAGTTGTAGGCGCTGTAGCTGCCCGACAGCGAGGTGTCCTGCAGCTCGCGCAACAATTGCGCGCCGGCGGCAGCGTTGCCCAGCAGGCCTGCCTCGCCGGGCAGGGAACCATAGCGCACCATCTTGCCGCGCAGCACGTAGATCGTTTCCTGGCTCAGGCCCAGGCCCTGCTTGAGGTAGTTGTCCATGTTGCCGTAGTTGGCGCTGATTTCATCGAGGCCAGCCTGCAGGTAGCTGGCTTCGACCCCCAGCAGCGGTGCATAGATTTCGGCCATGCTCGCCGGCATCGCCGCCAGCGTGGCAGCCACGCGGGCGGCGGTGTAGCCGTTGGTGGCCAGGTAGTTACTCATGATGCTGGCCTCGTCCACCCCGGCGATGCTCAGCAGCACCGCTGCCGTCCAGCCGGTGCGGTCCTTGCCCGCGGTGCAATGAAACAGCGCGGCGCCATCGGCAGCCGCCAGTTCGTTGAACAGCACGGCAAACTGGCCACGCATGCCGGCGTCGCTGACGAAGGCGCGGTTGGTCTCCTGCATCATCGCCCGCGCCTGTTCTGCGCTGCTGAAGGAAATGTTGGTGATGTTGGAGCCCGATGTGGTGCTGCCAATGATGTCGATGTTGGTGTAGCTGGCGCCGCCCGGCAGCGTATCGGGCGTGCTGGCGATTTCGCTTGGGGTGCGCAGGTCGTACACATTGCTGATACCCAGGCCATTGAGGGTGGCCAGGTCGGCGGCGGTCGGGGTAAGGGCGTTGGCACGGTAGAACACACCCGCCCGCATTGTGCCGTCATGGCTGGTCGGGTAGGCGCTGGTGGTGCCGGCGAGGTCGCGGAAATTATCCATACCGGCCAGGCGTGGGGTGGCGAGCGCTTCGGCGGCATGGGCGGTGGAAATGGCAAGGGTAAGCAGGGACAGGGAGCAGAGCACACGTTGCAGCACGGATCAGGCCTCAGGCAGTGGGTTAGGCTGTCTACTGTCCTGGGGCAACATGAAACTGAATGTTACATTTTGCGGTGATGTGCAAAGGCTTGCGCGATCTGTCCTTGTTTTGCGTCTTCTGTCCCGGCGACTGGGGCGCAAAGCGCCCCGTTAATCACACACTGGCCAGACCTGGAACGCAGGGTTGCTTTCATTTCGGCTGAGGCGAGGGTTTGCCTGTTTTTGTTTTTTTGCATATTAGCTTATGAATTTAATTACTTTTATTTATTTGATCTAGCCGGCTACATTCGCAGTTTCTTCAACCTGCAAGGAACTGCGGATGTCCATTCGATCTCGCCTGCTGCTTTTCGCGGCTGCCACACTGCTGGCTACTCAGGCATTTGCCAGTGACCGCCTGACCCTGCGCATCGGTGACCAAAAAGGCAACATGCGCGCCCAGCTGGAGGCAGCCGATGCCCTGCGTGACTTGCCTTACGACATCCGCTGGGCCGAGTTCCCCGCTGCCGCGCCTTTGGCCGAGGCACTGAATGCCGGCGCGATCGATGCTGGCATCATTGGCGATGCACCATTGCTCTTCGTGCTGGCCTCTGGTGCGCCGGTCAAGGCCATTGCCGTGGACAAGTCCGACCCGTATGGCACGGCGCTGCTGGTGCGCCCCGACGCAGCGCTGCACAGCGCTGCCGACCTCAAGGGCAAGCGGATCGCCACGGGCCGTGGCTCTATAGGCCACCACCTTGCATTGAAGGCGCTGGATCAGGTCGGGCTCAGCGAAAAGGACGTGGAGTTTCGCTTCCTCGGCCCCGTCGACGCCAAGATCGCCCTGGCCAATGGCTCGGTGGACGCCTGGTCGACCTGGGAACCCTACACCGCGCTGGCCGAGCAGAGCGGCCAGGGCAAAGTGCTGGTCAACGGTCGGGGGTTGTCCAGTGGCAACAGTTTCCTGGCCGCCACCGACAAGGCGCTGGGTGATCCGGCTCGCAAGGCCGCATTGCAGGACTACCTTGTGCGCCTGGCCGGCGCCCAGGTCTGGGCTTACCAGCATCTGGACAGCTATTCACAAACCCTGGCTGCGATCATCGGCTTTCCGCAGGATGCTGCCCGCCTGCAGTTCGAGCGGCGCCAACTGGTTTGGCAGGCGATTGACGCGAAGACCATCGGCGAACAGCAGGAAACCGCCGACTTTTACCACGCCCACGGCCTGATGAATCAACGCCTGGACGTGGCCCCGACCTTTGCCAGTGGCTTTAGCGTGCCCGCCCCTGACTCACTGGCCCAACATTGACCCGGAGACGTCCCATGCTGCACCGCAAACGCCTGCGCCACCTGGCCTTGGGCCTGCTGCTCGGCTGCCTGCTGCCGTCGCTCGCCAGCGCCGATCAGACCCTGCGCATCGGTTACCAGAAATCCTCAACCCTGCTGACCTTGCTCAAGGCCCGTGGCACCCTGGAGCAGCGCCTGCAGGCCGAAGGTATCCGCGTCAGCTGGCACGAGTTCCCCAGTGGCCTGCCGCTGCTGGAGGCGCTGAACCTGGGCAATATAGACCTGTCGGCGGATGTGGCCGACACCGTGCCTGTATTCACCCAGGCAGCTGGCGCCAAGCTCACCTATTTTGCTCGTGAGGCGCCATCCCCCTCGGCCCAGGCCATCCTGGTGCCAGCCGACTCGCCGCTCAAGACCCTGGCCGACCTCAAGGGCAAGCGTGTGGCGGTGACCAAGGCGGCGGGCAGCCATTACCTGTTGATCCAGGCCCTGGCCAAGGCCGGTCTTGGTTTCAAGGACATTACCCCGGCGTACCTGATTCCCGCCGACGGCCGGGCGGCGTTCGAGAACGGCAAGGTCGATGCCTGGGTCACCTGGGACCCGTATGTGGCCAGCGCCCAGCGCCAGCAGAACGCGCGCATCCTGGCCGATGGCAGCGAGCTGGCGAGTTACCAGCGCTACTACCTGGCCGGTAGCGATTACGCCAAGGCGCATCCTGAAGTGCTGCAGCAGGTGTACCAGGCGCTGCGCGAGATCGGGGCCTGGACCAAGGCCAACCCTGCAGCGGCTGCCCGGGTACTGGGGCCGCTGTGGGGCAACCTGGACAGCGCGACGGTGCAGCAGGCCAATGGCCGACGCAGCTATGACGTGCAGCCGGTGCAACTGGACAACCTGGGTGAGCAACAGCGTATTGCCGATGCCTTCTACCGCGAAGGGCTGCTGCCCAAACCGGTGGATGCGCGTGCGGTGACGGTGTTCGAGCCGCACGCTGCTGACTGAGGATACGCGCGAATAGGCCGGTGCCGACAATCTGTAAACTGAGGGTTATTTGAAGAACTGGCTGGGCGTAGTACCGAAGTGGCGCTTGAACATGCTGGCAAAGGCACTGGGGCTGTCATACCCCAGTGCCCCCGCCACGTCGATGATCCGCTCGCCCAGGGCAATCCGCTCCAGTGCCTGCATCAGCCGCGCCTGTTGGCGCCACTGGCCGAAGGTCATGCCGGTTTCGCTGCGGAACAACCGCTGGATGGTCTTCTCGTCCACCCCCAGTTGCTGGCCCCAGTCGGCCACGGTGGCGTTATCGTCGGGCCGCTCTTGCAATCCCGTGCAAATCACCCGCAGGCGCTTGTCGCTGGGTTGCGAGAGCTTAAGCGGCAAGGTCGGCAGTACGCTGATCTCGTCGAGGATCAGGCGCATTACCCGGGCTTCGCGCGAGTCCTCGGCAAAGGGTGCGGTAAAGCCCACCGAAGCCTTGATCAATTCGCTGAGCAGCGGCGAGATGCTGATGGCCTTGCTCTGCAGGGGCAGGCCCGCTGCCGCATCGGTGCGCACGAACACACTGCGCATCTTCACATCGCCCACGCAGCGGATGGCATGCACCTGGCCGCAAGGCATCCACACCCCGCGGCTGGGTGGCACTGTCCAGCATTCGTTGCCGGACTCGACGATCATCAGCCCTTTGATGGCATAGATCAGTTGATGCTTGGCATGGGTATGGGGCTCGATGAACCAGTCGCTGGGGTAGTCCGTTGCACGGCTACCCACTTCCCAGGTCCACTGATCGACCTCCACCAGCAATTCGCGCTGCGGTTTTACCATCGTGACCTCGTATAGATGCAGCCTGGCAGCGCCACTTTAGCAGCAGCGGCTGGGCGGGGCCTTCGAACGGGTTGCTGGCAACAGCGCGGTTGCCAGGCCCAGCAGCGGCAGGAACGCGATCGCCTGGTATACCCACTCGATGCCATGGCGGTCGGCCAGCTCACCCAGGCCGGCGGCACCAATGCCGCTGATGCCGAACATCAGCCCGAACATTACCCCCGAAACCATGCCGACCCGGCCCGGCACCGCTTCCTGGGCATACACCACCAGCGCCGCGAAAGCCGAGGACATTACCAGGCCGATGGCCACCGCCAGTATCGCTGTCCAGGCCAGGTTGGCGTGGGGCAGGGCGAGGGCAAAGGGTGCCACGCCAAGAAACGAAACCCAGATCACCGCCTTGCGCCCGATGCGGTCTCCCACCGGGCCACCGGCAAAAGTGCCCAATGCCACGGCTGCGAGGAACACGAACAGATACAGCTGGCTGTGTTGCACGCTCAGGCCGAAGTGCTCGATCAGGTAGAAGGTGAAGTAGTTGGTGAACGAGGCGATGTAAACAAACTTGGCGAACATCAGCACGGCGACCACCACCACGGCGCGCCACATGGCGCCCCGCGACAGCCCGGGGGCCTGCTGGCCGGCGAAACGCTTGAGCCGGGCCTGGCCGTGGCGCATGCTCCAGCCGGTCACCCGCAGCAGCACCAGCACGGCCAGCGCAGCCGCCAGCATGAACCAGGCAATGGCCGGCTGGCCGTGTGGTATGACGATGGCAGCGGTCAGCAGCGGGCCGAGGGCGGAGCCTGTGTTGCCACCCACCTGGAAGGTCGACTGGGCGGTGCCGAAGCGCCCGCCTGAGGCCATGCGGGCCACCCGCGAAGCTTCGGGGTGGAAGGTTGCCGAACCTACGCCGACCACCGCAGCAGCCACCAGCAGCATTTCATAGCTGCCCGCGAAGGCGAGCAGGGCGATGCCCGCCAATGTCACCAGCATTCCGGCTGGCAACAGGTACGGTTGCGGGTGCTTGTCGGTGTACATCCCGACCCAGGGTTGCAGCAGAGAGGCTGTTACCTGGTAGACGAGGGCGATCCAGCCGATCTGGGCAAAGCTCAACGCGAAGTCGCTTTTCAGCATCGGGTAGATCGACGGCAGTACGGCCTGGATCAGGTCGTTCAGCAGGTGGGCGAATGCGGCAGCACCGACGATACGGACTACAAAGCCCTGAGGTTGGTCGGCAGGCGGGGCGGCGGCCAAGGCGGCGGAAGTTGTCATGGGCAAGGTTCTTCTGTGGCAAGGGAACAAGGCATTGCCGCCGCAGGTTAGCCAGTACCCGGGTTGCCTGTCTCCCGCCGAACAGGCAGCCACTGTCGCGTTTCGGGCATCCGTGCCCGCACCGCTGTTCCAACCCCCGCTGGTAGCTCAGAGACCCAGCTCGCTCAACCCGGGGTGGTCATCCGGGCGCCGCCCCAGCGGCCAGTGGAACTTGCGCTCGGCTTCGCTGATGGGGTGTTCGTTAATGCTCGAGTGGCGGTTCTGCATCAGCCCATCGTCGGCGAACTCCCAGTTCTCGTTGCCGTAGGCGCGGAACCATTGTCCGCTGTCGTCGTGGTACTCATAGGCATAGCGCACGGCAATACGGTTGCCGGTGAAGGCCCACAGCTCCTTGATCAGGCGGTACTCCAGTTCGTGGTCCCATTTGCGGGTGAGGAACGCCTCGACCTCGGCACGCCCACGGGGGAACTCGACGCGGTTGCGCCAGACCGTGTCAGGGGTATACGCGAGGGCGACTTTGGCCGGGTCGCGGCCGTTCCAGCCATCTTCGGCCAGGCGCACCTTTTCGATGGCACTTTCGTGGGTGAAGGGCGGTAGTGGTGGTCGGGACATCGGCGTACTCCTCAGGTCGTTTGGTTTTTAGCAGGTTAGCTGCCGGTGCCTGGACAGAGAATGGATGTGCGCGACACTTCATAATTGCGGTGCGTGGAACAATACAGGCTTGTGAACGAAGCCATGGCCTTGCCGCGCGCAGTCGGGCCTGGCTGTGCGGCAGTGGGCCGCAAGGCGGCCCTCAATGCCTGTATCAAGGCTGAAAAGTTGGGGTGTCAGTCCCAGACCGGCGCCAGGCCGTCAGGGCTGACTTCTCGGCCATTGCGTTCGAGTGTGGCGATGCGTGCCATGTCGTCGGCGCCCAGCTTCAGGTCACGGGCAAGCAGGTTGCTGGCCAGGTTTTCGCGTTTGGTCGAAGACGGGATGACCGCGTAGCCCAGCTGCAGGGCCCAGGCCAGCGCAACCTGGGCGACGGTGGCCTTGTGCTTGGCTGCTATTTCGGCCAGTAGCGGGTCTTTCAGAACCTTGCCGTAGGCCAGGGTCATGTACGAAGTCACGGTAATGCCCTGTTCATTCAGAAATGCTGCCAGCTTGCTGTTCTGCAAGTACGGGCTCAGCTCGATCTGGTTGGTGGCAATTTCGCCTTTGCCGACTACATCAATGGCCTGGCGGGTCAGCTCGATATTGAAGTTGGACACACCGATCTGGCGTGTCAGCCCCAGCTTCTTCGCTTCGGCCAGCGCAGTCATGTATTCGCGCAGTTCCACGCCGTTGCCCGGCGCCGGCCAGTGGATCAGCAGCAGGTCGACGTAGTCGGTGCGCAGCTTCTCCAGGCTCTCGCGCAGGCTGGCAATCAGCTTGTCGGCGGCATAGTTGTCGACCCAGATCTTGGTGGTGATGAACAGCTCGTTGCGCGGCACGCCACTTTCGGCGATGGCCTGGCCGACTTCGGCTTCGTTCTTGTAGATCTGTGCGGTGTCGATGGCGCGGTAGCCCAGCGCCAGGGCCGACTTGACCGAGTCGATGACAGTTTGGCCAGTGAGGCGGAAGGTGCCGAGCCCGAAGGAAGGAACGCTCATTGAGTTACTCCTGAAGAGTGGGGGAAATCATGTGACGGCCAGTGTGCAGGTTCGCAAGGCAGCGAATAAGCCGCTGCTGCGTCAAAGTCATTTGAACTGTAGGCAAGAATGATTCCGCGCACATCTGTTCAGAGCGTGAGGTAGCGCAACGGCAGGTTTAACTTGATTCGAGTCTTAAGGCCCTTCAACGCCAGGGGCCAGGAACGAAAAAGCCCGCCGGGTGGCGGGCTGTTCGCTGGAGCGGGACGATCAGCGGCGGCGGAACAGCGGCAGCGGCTCGTCGGTGGCGGCCTGGTAGGTCACCGAGAAGTCCTTGAGGCTTTGCAGCGCGTCTTCCGGGTCCTTGTCGGCCCGGATGGCGAACGCATCGAAACCGCAGCGGGCCATGAAGAACAGCTGGTCGCGCAGTACGTCGCCGATGGCACGCAGCTCGCCCTTGAACTTGTAGCGGTCACGCAACAGGCGCGCATTGGAATAGCTACGCCCGTCGGTGAAGGCCGGGAAGTTGAGCGCGATCACCTGGAAGTACTGCACGTCTTCGCCGATTTCTTCCGCTTCTTCGTCGCTGTCCAGCCACACGCCCAGGCCGCCGTCGCGGGCCTTGAGCACATGGGCGTGGTCACGCCACAGCTGCAGCGGCACGATGTAGTCGTCGCAGTTGGTCAGCTCGTCGAACGAGGTTTCCTTGGGCAGCAAGTGCCAGGTTTCGTCGACGATCTGGTTGTTCTTAATGATTCGCTGCATAGACGCGTTCCTTGAAGGGGTCGATGCCGATACGCTGGTAGGTGTCGATGAAACGCTCTTCCTCGGTACGTTGCTCGACGTACACGGCGATCAGCTTCTCGATCACATCGGCCATGGCATCCTGGGCGAAGGACGGGCCGAGGATCTTGCCCAGGCTTGCGCCGCGCGCAGCATTGCCGCCCAGCGACACCTGGTAGAACTCCTCACCCTTCTTGTCCACGCCGAGGATGCCGATGTGGCCCACGTGGTGGTGGCCGCAGGCGTTCATGCAGCCAGAGATGTTGAGGTCGATTTCGCCGATGTCGAACAGGTAGTCCAGGTCGTCGAAACGGCGCTGGATGGACTCGGCGATCGGGATCGACTTGGCGTTGGCCAGCGAGCAGTAGTCACCGCCTGGGCAGCAGATGATGTCGGTCAGCAGGCCGATGTTCGGGGTGGCGAAGCCGCTTTCGCGCAGCTCCAGCCACAGCGCATGCAACTGACGCTGCTCGACATCGGCGAGGATGATGTTCTGCTCGTGCGAGGTGCGCAGGAAACCGAAGCTGTAGCGCTCGGCCAGGTCGGCGACGGCGTCCAGCTGCTTGTCGGTCAGGTCGCCCGGGGCAACGCCGGTAGGCTTGAGCGACAAGGTCACGGCCACGTAGCCAGGGCGCTTGTGGGCGCGGGTATTGCGCGAGCGCCAGCGGGCGAAGCCTGGGTTTTCTGCGTCCTGGGCGGCGTAGTCGACATTGTCGAGGGCCAGGTACTCCGGGTCGACGAAGTGGCGCGATACGCGTTGTACTTCGTCTTCGGTCAGGGTGGTACTGCCGCCGCGCAGGTGGACCATTTCGGCCTCGACCTTCTCGGCAAACACTTCAGGTGTGAGCGCCTTGACCAGGATCTTGATCCGCGCCTTGTACTTGTTGTCACGGCGACCGTAACGGTTGTACACGCGCAGGATGGCGTCCAGGTAGCTGATCAGGTCTTGCCACGGCAGGAATTCGTTGATGAACGAGCCGACCACCGGGGTACGGCCCAGGCCGCCGCCAACCAGCACGCGGAAGCCCAGTTCGCCAGCAGCGTTGCGCACCGGCTCCAGGCCGATGTCGTGCACTTCGATGGCGGCGCGGTCTTCCTGCGAGCCGTTGATGGCGATCTTGAACTTGCGCGGCAGGTAGGCGAATTCCGGGTGGAAGGTGGTCCACTGGCGGACGATCTCGCACCATGGGCGCGGGTCGATGATTTCGTCTGCGGCCACACCGGCGAACTGGTCGGTGGTGGTGTTGCGCAGGCAGTTGCCGCTGGTCTGGATCGCATGCATCTGCACGGTAGCCAGCTCGGCGAGAATGTCCGGAATGTCTTCCAGTGCCGGCCAGTTGTACTGCACGTTCTGGCGCGTGGAGATGTGCGCGTAGCCTTTGTCGTAGTCGCGAGCGATCTTCGCCAGGGTGCGGACCTGGCGGGCGCTCAGCTGGCCGTACGGCACGGCGACACGCAACATTGGTGCGAAACGTTGGATGTATAGGCCGTTCTGCAGGCGCAGAGGGCGGAATTCTTCTTCGCTCAGCTCACCGGCCAGGTAGCGGCGGGTCTGATCACGGAACTGCTTGACGCGGTCCTCGATGATCCGCTGATCGTACTCGTCGTATACGTACATAAAAGTCCTGTCTCAGGCATGCAGCTATTCGCGCGCACGGCCGCGCACTCCGGTACGGAGCCGTGGAACGATATCAGGTTGCGGTTATGCGCTAAAGTGATGTTTTTGCATATGAAAAGAACCAAATGGACTATGTGAGACTGACTGCCATTTGTACGCCGGGCGCAGCCAGGCGGTTATAATCCGGCGTTTGCTTCGCAGAGATGTGACCCCATGCTCAAGGCCCTGTGCCAAAGCTTGTGTCTTGCCCTGCCACTGGCGGCAAATGCGCAGCCGGCCTCGGTGGTGTTCCTCAATCCGGGGCTGTCCACCGAGACATTCTGGACCAGCTACACCCGCTTCATGCAGGCCGCTGCGGACGAACTGGGCATGTCCCTGCGCGTTGAGTACAGCGAGCGCCGAGCCGACCGGGTGCTGACCCAGGCCCGCGCGATCTTGAGTGGGGCGCAGCGGCCAGACTACCTGGTGCTGGTCAATGAGCAGTACGTGGCACCGGAAATCCTGCGCCTGTCGCGTGGTACCGGGGTCAAGCTGTTGCTGGTCAACAACGGCCTGACCGCCAGCCAGGCCCGTAGCATACAGGCCCAGCCGGACAAGTACGCCGAGCCCCTGGGTACCCTGATGAGCAACGATGAGCAGGCGGGCTTCCAGATGTTGCGCCTGATGGTCGCGCAACTGCCTCGCGACGCAGGGCCGGTGGACCTGGTGGCCTTTGCCGGGCTCAAGACCACACCGGCCTCGCAGTTGCGCGAGGAGGGCATGCGCCGCGCCCTGGCCGACTTCCCTCAGGTGCGCCTGCGTCAGGTGGTATACGGCGGCTGGAGCCGCCAGCGTGCCTATGAACAGGCGCAGCAATTGCTGGAGCGTTACCCGGCCACCCGCCTGGTGTGGTCGGCCAACGACGAGATGGGCTTTGGCGCCATGCAGGCGTTCGAGGAAGCAGGGCACACACCGGGGCGTGATGTGCTGTTCGGCGTCGTCAACAGTTCGCCTGAGGCCTTGCGTGCGCGCATCGATGGGCGCTTGAGCGTGCTGATGGGTGGGCATTTCACCCTGGGTGGCTGGGCCATGGTGATGCTGCACGATGATGCCCACGGGGTGGCGCTGAACCGCGACGGCCAGCGTGTGCACAGTGCCCCAGTGTTGCAGGCGATCGATCAGGCCAAGGCCAGGCGGTGGCTGAAACTGCTGGAGCGGGACGACTACGGCGTCGATTTTCTGAATTACAGCGCCGAAGGGCAGCCGGCCAGTTACCAGTACCCGTTCCTGACGTCACCGGTCGAGTATTGAAAGACCCTGCTTGAGGGAAGGGCATTGCTCGTCTTAACTGCTGGTTGTGAAGTGCATTCCCATAACCACTACAAGAGGCAATGCAATGGGAAACTCAACCAAGGTCCGCAAAGCTGACAGCAGTGTCGACGCCTGGGCGATCCTCTGCCTGATCGTCCTGGTGGTGGTCACTGCCGTGTATTGGGTCAGCCACCAGTAGACTTCTCTTTCAGACCGTGATGTAGCAACAGCGCCTGCGGGGGTATGTCCTGCGGGCGTTTTTGTGTGGCCTGTCCCGGCCTCATCGCCGGCAAGCCAGCTCCCACAGGTACAGCGCAGGCCCTGAGGCTGCAGAAAACCTGTGGGAGCTGGCTTGCCGGCGATGAGGCCGGGGCAGGCTAGCGGGTAAGGTGCAGGGCCAGTTGCACCAGGCCGATCAGCACCATGATGAAAATCAGGGTGAAGAGCGTCCCCAGTGCAATGAAATGGCTGGCTTTGCCGTGGGTGAAGTCGCGGGTGCGGTTCTTGCCGCTTTGCACGCCGAAGGCGGCGGCGAGGATGCTGTGCAGCATCTGCCAGAAGGTTGGGGGTTTGCCCTGGCTGGAATCATCCATGGTAGCTCCTGAAGATCAGAGGCAATCAGGAACAGTGTAGGCAATGGCGCTAAGGTTGCTTGTGCCGGCCTCTTCGCGGGGCAAGCCCGCTCCCACAGGTTCGGCACAAACCGCCAGGGCAGTGATTTACCTGTGGGGGGCTTGCCCGCGAGGAAGCCGGCACAGTCTTAGCTGTCGTACCCGAGGTTCGGTGCCAGCCAGCGCTCGCTTACGCTCACATCCTGCCCTTTGCGCGCGCTGTAGCGCTCGATCTGGTCCTTGTCGACCTTGCCAACGGCAAAGTACTGCGCCTGCGGGTGGGCAAAGTACCAGCCACTCACCGCCGCCGCCGGGAACATGGCAAAGTGCTCGGTAAGGAACACACCGCTCGGCCCGGTTTCGCCGATGGCCGTGCCGTCGAGCAGGCGGAACAGGGTTTCTTTTTCGGTGTGGTCGGGGCAGGCCGGGTAGCCCGGGGCCGGGCGGATGCCGCGGTACTGCTCCTTGATCAGCGCTTCGTTGTCCAGGTGTTCGTCGCGGGCATAGCCCCAGTGCTCTTTACGCACCTGCTCGTGCAGCCACTCGGCGCAGGCTTCGGCCAGGCGGTCGGCCAGGGCCTTGACCATGATCGAGCTGTAGTCGTCGCCTTTGTCCTGGTAAGCCTTGGCCACTTCCTCTGCACCAATGCCGGCAGTGGTGATGAACCCGCCCACATAGTCGGTGACGCCGCTGGTTTTTGGCGCGACAAAGTCAGCCAGCGACCAGTTGGGTTTGCCGTCGGGCTTGATGGTCTGCTGGCGCAGGTGGTGCAGCGTGGCCAGCGCCTGGCCGTCCTCGCCGTACACCTCGATGTCGTCATCGGCCACCTGGTTGGCCGGCCAGAAGCCGAACACCGCGCGGGCGCTGATCAGCTGCTCGTCGATCAGCTTGTCGAGCATCTCGCGGGCATCCTTGTACAGCGCGGTGGCAGCCTCACCGACCACCTCGTCGGTGAGAATGCGCGGGAACTTGCCGGCCAGGTCCCAGGAAATGAAGAACGGGGTCCAGTCGATGTATTCGGCCAGGGTGCGCAGGTCGATGTCTTCCAGTACCTTGACGCCGGTGAAGGAGGGCACTGCTGGCTGGTAACCGGCCCAGTCGTACTTCGGCTTGGCGGCGATGGCCTGGGCGTAGCTCAGGCGCTCGGTACGGGCGCTGCGGTTGGCGGTGCGCTCGCGCACATCCACGTATTCCAGGCGGGTTTTCTCGACGAAGCCCGGCTTGAGCTCTTTGGACAGCAACTGGGTGGCCACGCCGACCGCCCGCGAGGCATCGGTGACGTAGATGACGGCGTCGTTGCTGTACTTGGGTTCGATCTTGACTGCGGTGTGCGCCTTAGACGTGGTGGCGCCGCCGATCATCAGCGGCAGTTCGAAGCCCTGGCGCTGCATTTCGCGGGCAACGTGGACCATCTCGTCAAGCGACGGGGTAATAAGGCCGGACAGACCGATGATGTCGCATTTTTCGTCGCGGGCGGTTTGCAGGATTTTCTCGGCCGGCACCATCACGCCGAGGTCGACGATGTCATAGCCGTTGCAGCCCAACACCACGCCGACGATGTTCTTGCCAATGTCGTGCACGTCACCTTTTACCGTGGCCATCAGGATCTTGCCCTTGGCTTCTGGCTTGTCACCTTTTTCGGCTTCGATGAACGGGATAAGGTGCGCCACCGCCTGCTTCATCACGCGGGCCGACTTGACCACCTGGGGCAGGAACATCTTGCCTGCACCGAACAGGTCGCCAACCACGTTCATGCCACTCATCAGCGGACCTTCGATGACCTCGATGGGGCGTGCGCATTGCTGGCGGCACTCCTCGGTGTCCTCGACGATGTGCGCGGTGATGCCTTTGACCAGTGCGTGCTCCAGGCGCTTGCCGACCGGCAGCGAACGCCAGGCTTCGTTTTCGACTTCCTTGGTGGCGCCGCCGCCTTTGTAGTCGTCGGCAATGGCCAGCAGGGCATCGGTCCCTTCCGGCGTGCGGTTGAGCACCACGTCCTCGACCTTTTCACGCAGCTCGGCCGGGATCTCGTCGTAGATCTCCAGCTGGCCGGCGTTGACGATACCCATGGTCAGGCCGTTGCGGATGGCGTGGAACAGGAACACCGAGTGGATCGCCTCGCGCACCGGGTTGTTGCCACGGAACGAGAACGACACGTTGGACACACCGCCCGAGCTCAGCGCATGGGGCAGGTGGTCACGGATATAGGCACAGGCCTCGATGAAGTCGACGGCGTAGTTGTTGTGCTCTTCGATACCCGTGGCAACGGCGAAGATGTTCGGGTCGAAGATGATGTCTTCGGGCGGGAAGCCCACTTCGTTGACCAGAATGTCGTAGCTGCGCTTGCAGATTTCCTTCTTGCGCGCGGCGGTGTCGGCCTGGCCGACTTCGTCGAAGGCCATGACCACCACGGCGGCACCGTAGCGCTTGCACAGGCGGGCATGGTGCTTGAACTGCTCGACGCCTTCTTTCATGGAAATGGAGTTGACGATGCCTTTGCCCTGAATGCACTTCAGGCCGGCTTCGATCACTTCCCACTTGGAGGAGTCGATCATGATCGGCACGCGGGAAATGTCCGGCTCGCCAGCGATCATGTTGAGGAAACGGACCATTGCCGCCTGGGAATCGAGCATCCCTTCGTCCATGTTGATGTCGATCACCTGGGCGCCGGCCTCGACCTGCTGCAGGGCGACTTCCAGGGCTTCGGTGTAGTTTTCTTCACGGATCAGCCGGGCGAATTTGGCCGAACCGGTGATGTTGGTGCGCTCGCCGACGTTGACGAACAGCGACTGGCGATCAATGGTGAACGGTTCCAGGCCGGACAGGCGACAGGCCTTGGCAATCTCCGGGATCTCGCGTGGCTTGTATTTGGCCACGGCCTCGGCAATGGCCTGGATGTGGCCCGGGGTGGTACCGCAGCAACCCCCGATGATGTTGAGGAAGCCGCTGGCTGCGAACTCTTCGACCACCGCAGCCATTTCGGCCGGGGTTTCGTCGTACTCGCCGAAGGCGTTCGGCAGGCCGGCGTTGGGGTGGGCGGAAACGTGGGTGTCGGCTTTGGTCGACAACTCTTCCAGGTAAGGGCGCAGGTCTTTGGCGCCGAGGGCGCAGTTCAGGCCCACGGAAATCGGCTTGGCGTGGCGCACCGAGTTCCAGAACGCTTCGGTGGTCTGGCCCGACAGGGTGCGGCCAGAGGCGTCGGTGATGGTGCCGGAGATCATGATCGGCAGTTCGATAGCGTCGTCTTCAAACACCTGCTGCACGGCAAAAATGGCCGCCTTGGCGTTGAGGGTGTCGAAAATGGTTTCGATCAGGATCAGGTCCGCGCCGCCCTCGATCAGGCCACGGGTGGCCTCGATGTAGTTCTCTACCAGCTCATCGAACGTGACGTTGCGGTAGCCGGGGTCGTTGACGTCCGGGGAAATCGAGCAGGTGCGGCTGGTAGGGCCCAGTACACCTGCGACGAAGCGCGGCTTGTCGGGCGTTTCCAGGGTCTTGGCATCGGCTACCTGGCGGGCAATGCGCGCGCCTTGCACGTTCAGCTCATAGACCAGCGACTCCATGCCGTAGTCGGCCTGGGAAATCTGCGTGGCATTGAAGGTGTTGGTTTCTAGAATATCCGCCCCGGCATCGAGGTAGGCTTTCTCGATGGCGGCGATCACGTCCGGGCGGCTGAGCAGCAACAGGTCGTTGTTACCCTTTACATCGCTTGGCCAATCGGCGAAGCGCGTGCCACGATAGTCGTGTTCCTCGAGACGGTAGCTTTGGATCATAGTACCCATGCCGCCGTCGAGGATCAGGATGCGCTCTTTGAGGGCGTTCTGGAGTGCTTGGAGACGAGCGCTGCGGTCGGACATAGGAACTACCTGGTCGGGCAAATATCAGAAGGTGCAGAATCATATCAAAGTTGCGCGGTTTTTAGGCGCACCGCCCATTTGCATGAAAACTGCTCATGTTGCTGACGCGATTAACAGCACCCAAAGACGACCAGGCAACAACAGTGACAGCTTTCAGGACCCAGGACTTTTCGCACATGGTGCATCGTATTCTTGCCGGCGCCTTCGCTCTGCTCATCAGCAGCGTGGTGTTCGGGCAAGCCCCCCAGTCGAGCCCGGCCATTTCCTATACCCGGGACATTCAGCCGATCTTCACCGAGAAATGCGTGGCCTGCCACGCCTGCAACGACGCCGCCTGCCAGCTGAAGCTGGAAAGCCCGGAAGGCGCGGTACGCGGTGCCAGCAAGGTCCCGGTTTACGAGGGCGACCGCAGCAAGGCGGTGCCTACCACGCGGCTGTTCTACGACGCCCATAGCGAGGAGCAATGGCGCAAGAAAGGCTTTTACTCGGTGCTCGACAACCAGGGCAGCCAGGCCGCGCTGATGGCGCGCATGCTGGAGCTGGGGCACAAGACCCCACTCACGCCCAATGCCAAACTGCCCGAGGACATTGTGCTGGGCCTGAGCCGCAACAACATGTGCCCGTTGCCCCATGAGTTCGACGCCTATGCCGGTGCCCATCCCAAGGAGGGCATGCCCTTGGCCGTTACCGGGCTGACCGACAAGGAATACGACACCATGCGCCGCTGGCTGGCGGCCGGGGCGCCTGTTGAGTATCAACCGATCAAGCCAAGCGAAACCGAAGCCAGGCAGATCGCCGAGTGGGAAGAACTGCTCAACCGCCCGGGTTCCACCGAGGCCCTGGTCGGCCGCTGGCTTTACGAGCACCTGTTCCTGGCGCACATCTACTTCGTCGGCGGCGAGCAGGGCCACTTCTTCCAGTGGGTGCGGTCACGCACGCCCAGCGGCCAGCCGGCCGACATCATTGCCACGCGTCGCCCCAACGACCCACCCGGCACCGACTTCTATTACCGCCTGATCCCGGTGCAGGGCGTGATCGTGCACAAGACGCACATCACCTACCCGATGGGGCCGCAGAAGCTCAAGCGGGTGAAGCAGCTGTTCTACGCCGGTGACTGGCATGCTACCGCGCTGCCAGGCTACGGCCCGCGTCACCGCGCCAACCCGTTTGAAACGTTCGAGGCAATCCCGGCAGTGGCGCGCTACCAGTTCATGCTGGATAACGCCGAGTACTTCGTGCGTACGTTCATCCGTGGCCCGGTGTGCCGCGGGCAGATTGCTACCGACGTGATCCGCGACAACTTCTGGGCACTGTTCCAGGAGCCCGCCTTCGACCGCTACATCACGGATGCCAAGTACCGTGGCGAGGCCACCCCGCTGCTGGCCATGCCTGGGCAGATCGATGATGTGGGCAGCGTGCTGAGCCTGTGGCACGCCTACCGCGACAAGCGCAACGAGTACGAAAAGCTGCGTCGCGACGCCTATGCCGACATGCCGGCGCCAGGGTGGTCGACGCTGTGGGCCGGTAACGACAACGCGCTGCTCAGTATCTTCCGCCATTTCGACAGTGCCTCGGTGACCAAGGGCCTGATCGGTGATGTGCCGCTGACCATGTGGTTGTTCGACTACCCGCTGTTCGAGCGCACCTACTACCAGCTGGCGGTCAACTTCGATGTGTACGGCAATGTTTCGCACCAGTTGCAGACGCGCCTTTATTTTGACTTGATCCGCAATGGCGCCGAAGTCAACTTCTTGCGCCTGATGCCGGCCGAAAAGCGCAAGGACATCCTCGGCGACTGGTACCAGAACAGCGGCAAGGTGAAGATGTGGATGGATTATGAAGACATCGACACCGACACGCCCAGTGGCATCTCGCTGGACGCGCGTAACCCCAAGCGCGATTTTGGCCTGAAACTGCTGCAGCGCACCGGCAGCCTGAATGCTGCGCCCGACCCGATAAACCGCTGCCAGGGCGCCTTCTGCTCACGGCCGCAGGTGAGCGAAGAGTTCCGCAATGCCGAGCAGTCGCTCAGCCGCCTGGTGTCGCGCCCGGCTGCGGGGCTGAAGGTGATCAACCAGTTGCCCGAAGCGACCATGCTGCGCATCGAAGGGCAGGGCGGCCAGCGCCAGGTGTACAGCCTGCTGCGCAACCGCGCGCACAGCAACGTGGCGTTCCTGTTGGGTGAGGCGTACCGCTACCAGCCCGGGTTGGATACCCTGACCCTGTACCCGGGCGTGCTCAGCAGCTATCCCAACTTCATCTTCAACGTGCCGACCAAGGATGTGGCGGAGTTTGTCGAGGACCTGGAATATGCGAAAGACGATGCAGCCAGGTTCGAGCGCATCGTCATGCGCTGGGGAGTGCGCCGCAGTCACCCTGAGTTCTGGCGCTACTTCCATGACCTGAACAGCTTCATCAAGGAGACCACGCCGGTCGAGGCGGGTGTGCTGGACATGAACCGCTATGAGAACCTCTGATCGGGTAGGCTGACCTTTCCGGGTACCCTGCGGTCGGAAATGGTGGGTGGTCCGGGGGCTGCTATGCAGCCCAATCGCCGGCAAGCCAGCTCCCACAGGCCTGCGTAGTGCTCAGGCGTGCGCGGTTTTTGTGGGAGCTGGCGTGCCGGCGATGGAGCGCAAAGCGCTCCCGAAGGCCTCAATACACCGGCAAGCGCAGGGTATTTCATGCTGTATTCGCTTCAGGCACTGCGGGCGTTCGCCGCCTGGGTGGTGGTCTGCCACCATTTCATGCAGATCTTCTTCGACTTCCACGCCACCGGCCCCATCGGCCAACTGCTCACCGACCGTGGCGCCGTGGGGGTCGACATCTTCTTCGTCATCAGCGGGCTGGTCATCTACCTGTCGACCCGCGACAAAACCATCGAACCGCGCCAGTTCCTGCTCAATCGGGTACTGCGTATTGTTCCTGCCTACTGGTTCTACACCGCATTGATGGCCGCGTTGCTGCTGGCCTTCAGCCAATGGATGCCACATCAGGAATTCGCCTGGCATCACCTGCTCTTGTCAATGTTGTTCATCCCGGCGGAGAACCCCGGAGGCTATGGCCTGTACCCGACCCTGAACGTGGGCTGGACGCTGAACTTCGAGATGTTTTTCTACCTGCTTTTCGGCCTGGCCTTCCTGGTACGCCAACGGCATCACTTGCTGTTGGTTACCGTTGCTCTGCTACTGGTCAGCGAGGTACTGGGGCGCATGGGTGTGGTCAGCCGCTTCTACAACAACGACATCATCTACGAGTTCCTGCTCGGCATCGGTGTGGGCGTGCTGTACCGTCGCGGGATGATCCGCCAGGGCAGGTGGTTGCCGCTGGCTTTGCTGGGCGTGGCCAGCCTGGCGATCTACCACCTGGACGCTTCCCAGCGCTTGCTGCATTGGGGGGTGCCAAGTGCGATGATCGTGCTGGTCTTTGTGGCCCTGGAGCCACTGTTCCAAGGCAATCGGCTGCTCAAGGCCCTTGGCGATTGTTCGTACTCGGTGTACCTGATCCATGTCCTGGTGCTGTATGCCGGCTGGTTCGCCAGCCAGCGCCTGCATCTGAACCCGTATCTGGTATTTGCCCTGTGCGTGCCGTCCATTGGACTAATGTCGTGGTTCAGCTACCGGTGGCTGGAGCGCGGCCTGTACCGGCGCATGCAGGCCTGGCTGGCGGCGCCACGGGGGCCATCCCGTGAATATGCGCTTTCCCGAGTCAATTACTAGGACTTTGTTCAAGGGCCGGGTTGGCGTACACTTGGCCGCAAGTCTGTGAGGAACCTACATGAGCGCTATAACCATTACCGACGCCGCCCATGATTACCTGGCCGATCTGCTTTCCAAGCAGAATACGCCTGGCATCGGCATTCGCATTTTTATCACCCAGCCTGGCACCCAGTACGCAGAGACGTGCATTGCCTACTGCAAGCCGGGCGAAGAGAAGCCTGACGACACCGCCGTGGGTCTGAAGAGCTTCACCGCTTACCTGGACGCAGTCAGCGTGCCGTTCCTGGAAGACGCACTGGTCGACTACGCCACCGACCGCATGGGTGGCCAGCTGACCATCAAGGCGCCTAACGCCAAGGTGCCGATGGTCAACGAAGACAGCCCGATCAACGAGCGTATCAACTATTACCTGCAGACCGAGATCAACCCCGGGCTGGCCAGCCACGGTGGTCAGGTCAGTTTGGTGGATGTGGTCGACGATGGCATTGCCGTGCTGCAGTTCGGTGGCGGCTGCCAGGGTTGTGGCCAGGCAGATGTCACCCTGAAGGAAGGCATCGAGCGCACCCTGCTCGAGCGTATTCCGGAGCTCAAGGGCGTGCGTGACGTGACTGACCACACCCAGAAAGAGAACGCCTACTACTGACGTCGACGCGCTCCTGTAGGGTTCGCGTAAATGCGGCTCTCTTAGCAACAAACTGTTACGGTTTCAACCCCTGCGACAACAGGCCGCAGCCCGGTTTCAAAGGGCTGCAGGCCATCCCCGCCTTCGTCGGGTAGAACCCCTTGGGGTGTCATGCCAGAATGCCCCGGTTTTTCAGCCGGCCCGTCCCGAGGGTCGGCACCTTCCCTGTAAAGGATGGTTTCATGAATGATCTATACACCCGGCGCGCCGTTGTCGCCGGGATGGGCGTTCTCGGGCTTGGCCTGCTGGCAGGCTGCAGCCCGGCCCGGGGGCTCGAGTTCAAGTACGGCAAGAACATGAGCAACGAAATCCTCGGGCGCAAGTTCAGCCTCAAAGACCCGCAAGGTAACGTGCGCACCCTGTCGAGCTTCTACGGCAGCATGCCGATGATCTTCTTCGGGTTCACCCAATGCCCGGCGGTTTGCCCGACCACCCTGGCGCGCGCGGCACAAATCCGCAACCTGCTGCGCGGTCGTGACCGCGACCTGTTCCAGGTAGTGTTCATCACCCTGGACCCGGAGCGCGACACCCCCGAGGTGCTCGATGCCTACGTCAAGGCCTTTGACCCCACGTTCACCGCGCTCACCGGCACCCCGGAAGATATCGCCGCAGTGGCCAAGGAGTTCAAGGTGTTCTACGAGAAGGTCCCGGCCGGTGACACCTATACGATTTCTCACTCGTCCACCAGCTACGTCTACGATACGCGTGGCACCCTGCGCCTGAGCCTGGGCCATTCCCTGAATGCCAAGGAATGCGCCGAAGACCTGGTTACCCTGATGGAGATCTGCTGAATGTCGATGCAACCGATCAAACGCGGCCTGGCTGCCCTGGCACTGATGGGTCTGGCCCTGCCGGCCCTGGCCCAGACTACCGTGAGCGATGCCTGGGTCCGTGCCAGCGTGCCGCACCAGCAGTCCACCGGTGCCTTCATGACCCTGACCGCCAGCAGCGACAGCAAGCTGGTGAGCGTGGCTTCGCCCGTGGCCAAGACCGTGCAGGTGCACGAAATGACCATGAACGGCGACGTGATGGGCATGCGTGAGGTGAAGGCTGTCGAGTTGCCGGCCGGCAAGGCCGTGACCCTGGACCCCAATGGCCTGCATGTGATGCTGATGGGCCTGAACGAACAGGTGAAGGAAGGCGATAAAGTGCCGCTGACCCTTACCATCGAGGATGCCAAAGGGGCCAAGGAAACCCTCGACGTGCAGGCCGAAGTGCGTCCGCTCAACGCCGAGGCCGGCGGTGGGCATGACCACATGCACATGAAGCACTGATAACGTTGAACGGGGCAGCCTGTGGGAGCGGGCTTGCCCCGCGAACACCGGCAAAGCCGGTGCCATTCACCGCGTTGTCTCCTTCGCGGGGCAAGCTCGCTCCCACGGCGGCCCCTGGTTCAATCAGCTGCGAAACTTGGGCAGCGGCCTGTCGAGTGTCAGCGAGGTCAGGGTCTTTCGAACCTGGGCCTCATCGGCCTCCAGTGCCTTCAGGCTGGCGCGGATCTTGCCGGCGGCGGGCACATCGCCCTGCCGGTCGATCCAGTCGGCAATCTCCTTGCAGGCGCTGTTCAGGCAGGCCTGGCGCTGGTTCATCAGCGACAGGAGGGTGGTGAGCTCTCTTTCGGACATGGCAGGATCCTCCATTCAGCCTTGTCAGTGTAGCAGAGGGTTGGCGGGGCTCCTGCTGCCTCTGGAGGACATGGCGAAAACGCGGAAAAATGGCCGCTCCGTTGCCCAAGTAACATCGAGTTACTATTTTGGGCGGATAAACGCAATGTTTAAACCGTTGCCACCACTCCGCATGCGGTACCAACCTGCACTGCTTGATCAGGTGTGCTGAATAGTTCTGCGATGCAGTTTTGCAAGGGGTAGGCCTGCTTTCGGCATTAATTAATGGGTGTAGGAATATTCCAAGCCTGAATTTTCCTGCGCTGGCCGTGCCGCAATGGTTACAACTTTAGCGTTGAGCCCGGTGTTGAATGAACTCTAAATTCAGCCGACCTAAACCGCTGGCTCAGGAATACAGCCATGATGCAGGCGTTGAGTCGTAACCCCGGAACACGTTCTCTGGCGGTGGGCTATTGCTTTTCCAAATGTGGTGAGTTTGCGTTCGAAGCTGCGTTTGCTGTGGCAATCGTGTCCATGACCGAGGCGGATCTGCTTTTGATTGGCATCGCCTATTTCTTCCGCTACTTGCCGAGCATGGTGTGTTCACCCTTGGGCGGTTGGCTGGCAGATAGCGCCGACAAGAAACGAATACTTTTGGCGGTAGAGGCGGCCAAAGGCCTGCTGGCACTTGCCTTCTTTACCTTGTTCAGCTTGTCCTCACCCGTGTTACCGGTCCTGGTCGGCCTTGCGATGTGATGACAGCGCTCGAATGCCTTTATGTGCCTGCGTTTCGCGCGTACTTTCCCGAACTTGTCGCAAAGCAACAGCTGGCCTCGGTCAACAGCGGTATTCAGGTGATCGAGGATGCTGCCTCGATTATCGGGCCTCTGGTGTTTTCGGCATGTGTGTTACTGCTGTCTCGCGAAGCAACCTTCCTGTTCTTTGCGGCGTGCCTGGTGTTGTCGGCCATTTCCATCGCTACCCTTGGGCCTGCCAGGCAGGGCGTCCGGCAGGTATTCGATGGGCGCGCCATTGTCCGGGATGCGGCGCGCAGTGTAAGTCAGCTCAGGGTCAGCAATGCGCCTTTGTTTGCTGTTATTGGCTGCACCACGCTCTGTGCGATGTTCGCCACGTCGGTGATTCGCTTCATTCTTCCTGCGTCAGTGCTGGAACACTTCGCCTCTGAAGCGGCGGTGGGTTACGTATTTTCACTGCTTGCTGCAGGCACCGTATTGGGTGGCATGCTCTACACACGCTTCAACCCGCGCACAACCGCACGACTGGTGGTGCGTTACTGGGTGCTGTACGGCGCACTGTTTTTTGCTGCAGCCGTGGCACTGCAATTCAACAGCTGGCTGTTTCTGCTGTTCTTGTTCATGGTCGGCTTCATGGGGGCATTTGTCGACATCGCGATCGTGACCAACATCCAGTGCTTGTCGAACGAGCAGGAAGTTGGCAGAAATTTTTCCCTCCATTACTTCACCGCTGTCATTGGTGACGCCGCTTCAGGGCTGGTTGCCAGCCTGGTCTTTGTGCTTGCGGGGCCGGCCACCTTGATCTGGATGACGCTCATGCTGTTCATCGCGCCAGTGCGCTGGAACCTGAAAGCACATTCCCTTGATGGCGACCATCGTGAATAGCCCGACGCGCGATGTTGGCGCATGGGGCAAGCTTGAGTTGCAGGGCGTCAGGCGGGTAATGCCGAGTGAGCGCATGCCTGCCGATACGCCCCTGGTGTCACCCCGTAGGCCTGCTTGAACTGCCGGCTCAAATGGCTCTGGTCGGCAAAGCCAAGGTCGAACGCCACCTCCGAAGCGGCCAGGCCGCTCTTCAGCATTTCCCGGGCGCGGACCAGGCGCCGCTGCTTCAGCCAGGCGTGCGGCGGCTGGCCGGTGGCCTGGCGAAACACCCGGGCGAAGTGGAAGGGCGACAGGTTGACGGCTGCCGCCAGCGCTTCGAGCGAGGGCGGGTCGGCCAATTGGCTTTCCAGCAGTTCGCGGGCGCGGGCCACGGCCAGGGGTTCGTGGCCGGGGGCCGAGGGTTCGGCGCATTGCCCGTGCCGCTGCACCAGGGCCAGTACCGCCTGGCGCCAGGCGGTCTGTTGCTGCAGGGCGCTGGCGCCGTTTTCGGACAACTGATGGAGTTGGCTGAAGGCGATGGCCAGGGCCGGGTCGTGGATCACGCTGTCCTTGAAGCTGGGCATGCCGTGGCGGCCCAGTTCCAGTTCGTCCAGTACACAGGTGACCCGCTCGTGCTCGGGGTAGAAGCCGCGATAACGCCAGCCTGCCTCATGGGCGGTGGCGCCGGTATGCAGCTCGTCGGGGTTGATCAGCACCATGCTGCCGACCGGCGCCAGGTGCTCACTGCCCCGGTGCCAGAAGCGCTGGGCGCCGGATTCGATCACGGTGAATACATAGCCTTCATGCACATGCGGGGCGAACCGCTGCTGGACGTAGCGCGCGTGCAGCATCTCGACGTCGCCCAGGGCCGGCGCTTGCCAGAGGTGTGTCTGTTCGCGCAGGGGCGGGTTCATGCCAGCCAGCTGCGTAGAAGGAAGAAGATCAACATGCTCACCAGCATGCTCAGCAACACGCTGCGGGTCAACAGTACCAGGGCGATGGCCACCAGAGAACCCAGCAGGTAGGGGTTGAGCAGGCTCAGGTTGAGCTGGTGGTCGGGCATGAAGATGATCGGGCCGCAGATGGCAGTGAGCATGCCCGGCACGGCAAAGCCGAGGAACTGCCGGGCGTTGGAGCTCAGCCGCAAGGGGAGCCGTGGCTCCAGGAACGCGTAGCGGTTGAGGAACACAATGGCGCCCATGGCGAAAATCAGGATCCAGGTCATGCTCGGGCTCCGGCAAATTTCTGGCAGATGAACCCGGCGCTCATGCCCAGCAGGCCTGCGACCACCAGGGCGGTTTCCCAATGCCAGTGGCTGAACAGGACCGAGCAGAACAGCGACACGGCGACGCACACCACGGTCGGCAGGTTGCGCACCAGCGGTGCAATCAGGGCGACGAAGGTGGCGACGATGGAAAAGTCCAGGCCGAGTTGGTCCAGGTGGGGAATGTTCTGGCCCAGCAGGATACCGGCCAGGGTGAACAGGTTCCAGGCGACGTAGAACGTCAGGCCTACCCCCAAGGCGTACCAGCGGTTGAATTGCTGCTGGTCGTACTGGCTGGTCAACGCGAAGAATTCGTCGGTCAGCAGAAAGCCCAGGCCCAACCGCCAGCGCAATGGCTGGCTGGACAGCACCGGGCGCATCGACAGGCCATACAGCAGGTGCTGCGAGGTCAGCAGCAGGGTGGTGAGCAGGATCGACGCCAGGTTGGCGCCGCCCTTGAGCATACCAATGGCGACCAATTGCGCGGCACCGGCGAAGACGATGGCCGATAGCCCTTGCCCCTGCCAGGCACTGAGGTTGGCCTCGATGGCCATGGAACCGGCCAGCAGGCCCCAGGGGGCGACGGCCAGGGACAGCGGCATGATGGCGATAGCGCCGTGGAGGAAGGCTTGGCGAGCGATGTGGGGCATGATGGCTGCAACGCGTGTACGAGGCAGATCAGCATGCCAGACGGGGCGGGGGATGGCTTGAACGATCTTGCTGATCGGGTTTGATTTCAAGGCAACCACAAGCCCTGTAGGAGCAGCCTTGTGCTGCGAAGAGGTCATTGCAGCCGAAAACAATCTTTAGCCTTACCGGCCTCTTCGCAGCACAAGGCTGCGCCTACAGTGATCGCGCGGAATACAAAGTTTGAGTGAGACAGTTGCCCAACAGGGACCGCGTCTGGCAGAGGATCACGGGCGGCTGGTCAGGTGCTGTTGCGCTGTCACGCAGCCGTTGATGTCCACGGCTTTCTGCAGCAGGCTCAGACGGTGCGGTGGGTCCAGGTCGCCGAGCAGGCGGTACACCTCGGCCTGGTAGTCGCGCTGCCGGCCCCAGAGCATTTCGAGACCTTGAGGCTGGCTGCGGCTGCAGGTCAGGCGGGTGGCTGGCTGCGGGTAGTAAGGGGCGTACACGGTGGCCATGCTGGGGATGGCTTCCAGCGCTGCACGGTACTCGCTGCTGGTGTTGTAGGGCCGGCACCAGGTAGCGATCGCTGGCGCGGGTGCAGCAAAACCCTGCTTGAGACTGGCTTCGAGCAACGGGCAGGCGGCATCCGGTATTTGCGTGGCGGGCAGATAAGTCATGTAGTACAGCGCCAGGCGGTACTGCGCAACCGGGTGGCCCAGCTCTACCGACTTTTTCAACAGGGCAACCGCTGTCGGCAGCGTGTGGGCCATGGCTTGGCCCTGGCGGCTGAGCTCGGGGTCGCTGCCCAGGGCGGTACGCAGGGTGCTGGTATCGTCGCCCTGACGATCGGCCTGCTCCAGCAGCGGCAAGGCCTGGCGGTAGAGCAGGTCGGCGTGAGGGTCGATGCTCACCTCCAGCGCGTGCGCAGCCAGCGGCATCAGGGCGACCAACAGCGGGGTCAGGCGTCGCGTGCGGCTCACAGGCAAGCCCCGTGGACGGCCATGCAAGGAGGGGCGGCTTCGATGTTAATAGCGGTCAAGCGTACGCCTCGGGAAAATCGGAACGACGGCCTATTCTAGCCACCCAAGGGGGGTGGCCGGAAGACCACTCGGCAACTGTCAGACGAGCTTGATCGGTGTGACCTTGCGTTGAGCGTGTTTTTCCTGGGCGAGGCCAAGCTTTGCGGTAATCACTTTGGCCAGGGCGTTGTTACCCAGGTCGTTCAGGTGCAGGCGGTCGATGAACAGGTCCGCGCCGAACACCGGCGAGCTGCTGAGCATGCTGTTCATGTCGTAGCAGGGCACTGGGTCGGCCTGGCTTTTGATACGGCGGAAAAAGGCCGAGTGCAACTGGCTATCGAATGCGCCGTCGAGCAGCCGGTCGAAGTTCGCCGGTTGTTGCTCCAGCGCGGCCAACATGGCTTGCTCACCAACGGGCAAGGTGTCCCGACACCAGGGCAGCAGCGGCTGCAGGATGAAGGTGAGGGTGGCATGGCTGTCTGCCAGCAACCTGTCCCACTGACGCAAGGTCCGGCCAATGCTGTCGGCCGCGCGAGCCAAGCGCTTCTCCGGGGGTGACAGCGGCCAGAAGGCCGGGGGGGCGGTCGCAGGTGTGGTCAGGGCCTGGCCGATGCGCCGCCACAGTGACTGCCGGCGGGGTGGTGCGGCAGGCTGCATGCCTTCGCTGAAGCTGTTGAGAAAGGCCTGGTAGGCCTTGGCGTGCTGTGGGTCGTTGGGGCTGGCGAGGACTTCGCACAGCGCTTCATGGGCCAGGCTGTTGAGGCCACTGAGCACCACCACGTGGCCGAGTTGGCCAAGGCGGTGCTGGTGAGTCAGGAACATCAGTAGTTCCTGGCCAGCATTGAGACCGCAACCGGCCAGGCTCAGCCACACCTCGCCGGTAAGGGCCGACAGGTGCGAGGCCACCGTGTGCTCGTCGGAGCTGGCGCCGATACCCAGGGCGGTCGAGCCGCCGACCAGCAGGTTGATACGTGAGGCGCCGCCGCGTTCTGCCGCCGAAAAACGCTTGCCGGCAAAGTGGCTGTAGCGCAGGCCAAGGGCATCAGTGTTGATGGTTCCGGACCGGTAGCCGGTTTCATGCACGTGCACAGTGTGCGGCGCACGGCGGCTGCCCAACAGCAGAAAGCGTTGGTAGTCCTGCTGCAACGGTGAAGGAGACGGGCCTGTATCAGTCGCTGTCATGGTCTTTCCTTCTGTTGCACCGGGCGTTTCGCATCCGCTTCAGGCCGCCAGTTCGTTGAGGTTGTACAGCAGGCCGCCAGCGGCAATCAGCAGCAGGGCAACGCCCGAAGCCAGGCTGATCACCCGGTTGCTGCGCTGCGAAGCGATCTTGCCGATGGCGAAGATGTACAGGCTGAGCACGGCGAAATCGATGGCCACCCACAGCAGCGACAACACCACCATGCTTTTGCCGAATGACTCGGTGATCTGGATGAACTGGGGGAAGAAGGCAATGAAGAAAATGATGTCCTTGGGGTTGGAAATGCCCACCATGAAGCCTTGCAGCAGCCCGCCACGCGCGGTTTTGGGTGCCTCGCTCGTCGCGTCCGGGGCCGGCGCCTGCAGCACATCTCTTAAAGTGCCCACGGCGATGTAGCCGATGAACAGGCAGCCCAGCAGGCTCATGGTGCTGAGCCATGCCTTGTCGATGGCGGCACTGGTGAGGATGATCCAGGCTGCGGCACCGATCAGCACCAGTGAGGCCCAGTTGGTGCCAACGGCAGTGAACATGGCCTTGCGCGAACCGGATGCAGCCGCGGTGTTGACGATCAGTGCCACTACGGGGCCTGGGGTGGCGATGAGCAGCAGGACGGTGAGGGCATAGGTGGCGGTGAGTGCGGTATTCACGGTCAGTTCTCGATCAGTAGGTCGGGTGTCGCCGGGTATGCGGCATGTGCGTGGAACGGGCAGCGTGACGGGTTGAGCGAGCCAGCCTCCTGCAACTGGTACTGCTTCCACTCGAAGTTGTCGTCATCGCCGAAAAAACCCAGGGTGTCAGGCATGACGCCGTCGTTGTAGTGGTGCACGCGCTCGCGAATACGCTCGCGGATTCGCTTGCCACTTTCGGTACTGGCGTTGGCCACTTCGTCGAAGTTCGCCCGTGGATTGATGACGAAGGTGATGTGATGCCCCAGGTTGCGGCTTTTCATCTGCTGGTGGCCGGGGAAGTTCATGTTGATGAACAAGGGCATGCCGGCATAGCAGAACGACCAGCCGTTGTCGTCGGGGTCGGTCGGCATGCCCTGCGGCCATGGGTGCGGGTCGCGCGCATGCACGCCACGCAGCACCTTCCAGGCCAGTGCCTGCTGTTCGGCCAGGGTGTAATCGGCGGCGGTTTCGAGAAACACCACCAGCGGGCTGCCGATGCGCTGCTTGGGTGTGATCGGGGCGATGGCGCGCACGTAGTCGGCCAGACCCTGGGCGATATCATCGGCGAGTTGCTCGGCACGGGCGAAGAGTATGTGGCAGGTTTCGCCGTTTACCGCCTTGCGGCCGAACAGGCAAGGGAAGTCGGGGTTGGCGAGAATACTGCGAAAGTGTTCTATGGTTTTGAAAGTCCAGTGTTGCGTAGTGCATCCATGTTCAACGGCCAGCTCTAGCGCATCCAGGCGATAGCAAGTTCCATATCCCGTAAACATGATTTCCCCAGGCGTTAATTAAGTGAACGTTCCAGTCATATGCAGGCAGGATCTTGGTTATCTTTATTATTTACCTGCATTTTCCGAGACGCTCTCGACGTTGTAAAACGCGTGGAACTGTGACCTACTATTAGTCTTATTCATGCTCGGGACGCCGCCATGTCGGAACGGATTCAGGCCTTGCACGCCCTGCGTGCCTTCGAGGTGGCCTCTCGCTATGGCTCTTTTACCCGTGCGGCGGAAGAACTGGCCCTGACCCAGGGGGCGGTCAGCCATCACATCAAGACCCTGGAAGCCCTGTTTGGCTGCGACTTGTTCGAACGGCGTGGCCCGAAACTCAGCCTGACCGAGCACGGGCGCCTGCTGGCGCAAGAGCTGAAAGTTGGCTTCAAGATCATCGAAAATGCTTGCGCATTGCTGCGCCAGGACCGCTACGGCCTGCGCTTGAAGGCGCCTTCCACGCTCACCGTGCGCTGGCTGTTGCGGGCGCTGGATGCGTTCAAGAAGGCCGAGGACAACTGCAGCGTGCAACTGTCCAGCGTGTGGATGGACATCGACACCGTGGACTTCTATTCCGAGCCCTACGACTGCGCCATTCTGTTGGCCAGCGGGCGTTTCCCCGCCGATATCGAGAGTTTCAAGCTGTTCGATGAGTGGTTGATCCCGGTGTGCCACCCCGATTACATGCCACAGGCCCAACCGGCCTTGGCCGACCTCGCCCAGTGCGAAATTCTGCACCCGTCACCCGACCGGCGCGACTGGCGGCGCTGGCTGGCGCGGATGGACGCACTGGACATCAGCATCGACCAGGGGCAGGTGTTCGATACGCTCGACCAAGGTATTTCGGCTGCGCAGCAAGGCCTGGGTATTTCGGTGGTCGACCTGGTGCTGGCCAGTGCCGACCTGCAGGCGGGGCGCCTGGCCACGCCGTTCAAGCATGCAGTGGCCACCGGTGACGGTTACTACATGACCTGGCTCAAGGCCAGCCCGAAAGCGCGGCAAATGCACAAGCTGCGCGACTTCCTGCTTGGCCAGGTGCCACCGCTGGCCCACAAGGACATCAACTATCTGTACGGTTGAACACCCGCTCAAGCATGAAATCGATGAACACCCGTAACTTCGGCGGCACCTGCCGCCCGGACGGCCACAGCAGATAGAAACTGCCACGCCGCTCCATGAAGCTGTCGAGTACGCTGACCAGTGAGCCGTTGCCCAGTTCGCGACGTACGTTGAAGTCCGGCAGGCAGGTGATGCCACGGTGGTTCAAGGCAAAGCAGACGCGTGTCTCGACATGGTTGCAAACCATCGAGATGGGGATGTCGTAGGCTTGTTCGGGGTGCTCCTGGCGCAGCGGCCAGGTTTCCAGCTTGCCATTGCTCGGGAAGCGATAATGCAGGCAGGTATGCGCGGCCAGGTCGCGCGGGTGCAAGGGTGTGCCGCGTTCGTGCAGGTACTCGGGCGAGGCCACCAGGCGGTGCTGGAAGTGCCCCAGGAATTTGGCGTTGAGCCGCGAATCCACCGGCTGCCCACCGCGCATCACCACATCGAAGCCTTCGCCGACGATATCCACCATGCGGTCGGAAAAGTCCAGGTCCAGTTCCACCTGCGGATACAGCGCCATGAACTCCGCCAGCGCCGGCATCACCAGCGCTGTGACCTGTGGCATGCTGACGCGCAAGCGGCCACGCGGGCTTACGCTGGCCTGAGACAGCGCCTGCTCGGTGGCCTCGATTTCGGCCAGAATGCGCCGGCTGCGCTCGAGGAACAGCGTGCCTTCGGCGGTGAGGGTGATGCTGCGTGTGCTGCGGTGGAACAGGCGCACACCCAGGCGGCTTTCCAGGCGCGCAACGCGTTTGCCCACGGCCGAGGCACTGATACCCAGCGACTGGCCGGCGGCGACGAAGCTGCGGGTTTCGGCCACCCGGTTGAAGACCACGAAGCCGCTGAGGCTGTCCATGCTGCTTTCCTGATTGCGGACATGGGTGTCCGGGGTGAGCGGCATTGTAGCCACCTTTTTCCGCTGTAAGCTTCCCTTGCAGACTGTCCGCCTTGTTTTCCTGCTCAAGGCACTTGCAATGTCACAGACATCCTCCCCCCTGCTGCTGGATGCCAGCCGCGAACGCCTGCCCGTCAGCGGGCTGCTGGCGCTGGCCATGACCGGCTTTATCGCCATCCTCAGCGAAACCTTGCCGGCGGGCTTGCTCGACCAGATCGCCAACGGCATGCACATCAGCCAGGCCATGGCCGGGCAATGGGTCACGGCCTATGCGCTTGGCTCGTTGCTGACGGCAATCCCGCTGGTGACCCTGACCCAGGGCTGGTATCGCCGGCGGGCCCTGTTGCTGGCGATCATCGGCTTTGTGCTGTTCAACGGGCTGACTGCCTTGTCGACGTCCAACAGCGTGACCTTGGTCCTGCGCTTTTTCACCGGCGCTGCCGCCGGGCTGGCCTGGGGCCTGATCGCTGGCCATGCCCGGCGCATGGTGCCGGTGGCACAGCAGGGCCGGGCCATGGCGTTGGCCATGCTCGGGCAGCCGATTGCCTTGTCGCTCGGGCTGCCGATTGCCACCTGGCTGGGCGCCGGGCTGGGCTGGCGTGCAACGTTTGTTGTGGTCACCGTGGTGGCGTTGCTGCTGGTGGTGTGGGTGCTGCGCTCGGTGCCGGAGTACCCGGGGCATGCCGCCGGCAACCGCCGGGCGGCCAAGCAGGTGCTGCGCACGCCGGGGGTGTTGCTCGTGCTGCTGGTGATCCTGAGCTGGATCCTTGGCCACAACATTCTCTACACCTACATTGTGCCGCTGCTGGCGGCGGCCGGCATGGCTGCCGACATTGGCCCGGTGCTGATGGTGTTTGGCCTTTCGGCTCTGGCCGGAATTGGCATGGTGGGGTTGCTGGTCGACCGGCATTTGCGCACGCTGGTCTTGCTCAGCCTGGTCGGTTTTGCCTTGGCCACACTGGCATTGGGGCAGGCGTCGTCGTGGTTGATGTACCTGAGCATCGCCCTGTGGGGCCTGACCTACGGTGGCGCACCCACCCTGCTGCAGACCGCCTGTGCCGATGCTGCGGGCGAGGGGGGAGATGTGGCGCAGTCGATGCTGGTGACCGTGTGGAACAGTGCTATCGCTCTGGGCGGGATCGTGGGGGGCGTGTTG